>NZ_QOZX01000117.1:0-9996 GCF_008368895.1 Bacillus sp. BB081 | reverse complement strand
TTATGAAAAAACTTAGTACAATTAACAACTCTGATGATTATCCCTTATCCAAGTCACACTTTACTAATATCAAAATCTACTCTGTTTGTTTTACATAAAAAATAGTGTGATATTCTTTATCACACTATTTTTAAATGATTATTTTGTATGTCTTTGAGTTTGTCAGCCCTTCTTAATTAACATCCTTTTTACCTAATGCGTCGCGCCCCCAACCTCTACAATATCTACCTCAACTTTCATCGTTACCTCAACCGCCATTTCTATCCCTTTACGAATAGTAGAAAGAGCCATACTCGGCTGCCCTGGATAGTTACTCGCTTGTTCTGGTAAAAACGGAATATGAATGAATCCGCCTTTTATTTTCTTATCCTGTTTCTCTAGTCCATGCATGAGACCATAGAATAAATGATTACAAACGAATGTACCTGCTGTTTGTGAAACGGAAGCTGGTATACCTTCTTTTTGCAGTCTTTTTACAATTGCTTTCATCGGAAGTGTAGACCAATAAGCAGCTGGTCCTTCTTCTACAACCGGTACATCTACGGGCTGATTTCCTTCATTGTCAGCAATTCTTGCATCATCAATATTAATTGCGACACGCTCTATCGTAATATCTGGTCTGCCCCCAGCTTGTCCGATACATATAATCATTTCTGGGTTTAGTTCTCCTATATACTCTTTTAAAACTTGTATTGATTTATGAAATACGGTTGGAACTTGTTTACTAATAATCTTGTATTCTCCGACTGTTTTTTCGTGCAAACTTTTTGCGACTTCCCAAGCTGGGTTGATGCTTTCTCCGCCGAACGGATCAAATCCTGTTAACAATACTGTTTTCATAGTTTTCCCTCCTAATTAGAAACGATATACAAGGCCGTACATAATAAACATATTTATGATAAAGATTGAAAGAGCAATTGGTACTTGTGCTTTAATAACTGCATTTTTATCTTTTAGTTCTAAAAGCATCGCCGGAACGATATTAAAGTTTGCTGCCATTGGCGTTAGTAGCGTTCCGCAATATCCAGCAAACATACCGAGCGCTGCCATAATCGCGGGGTTTCCTCCGTGCATTTGCACAATTAAAGGTAAACCAATTCCGCCAGTAATAACGGCAAATGCTGCGAATGCATTTCCCATTACGACTGTAAAAAGCATCATTCCTAAACAATACGCC
Organism: Bacillus sp. BB081; assembly: GCF_008368895.1. Taxonomy (NCBI): domain Bacteria; kingdom Bacillati; phylum Bacillota; class Bacilli; order Caryophanales; family Bacillaceae; genus Bacillus; species Bacillus sp. BB081. The sequence goes on along the minus strand of NZ_QOZX01000117.1, from coordinate 8,819 downwards.
ATAACAGCAACGAACGGATACTCTGTCGGTAATACTTGGCCGACTAAATCAGAAACGACTTGGCCAACACCAGACTTCGCGAAAATACCGCCAAGTGCTGCTAACATTTGTGGTAAAATGACAGCCCAGCCGACAGCTTGTAATAGTCTGCTTCCTTCTTGAACAGGCGTTGTTATTTTCGATTTTGTAATACGCATCGCCGCAATGAATGCAAGTAGTGCCCCAAGTGCTAATGCAACTAATGTGACTTTATCTGGATCAACAAGGGATACATTCCCCCATTTAATCTTCCCTAACGTTAACGTACCGATAATTGTAAAAATAGGAATTAATAGTGCAGGCATAAAAATTTTATTTTTTAATTTCTCCGCATGTTTCACACGTTCTTGTACTGGAACTTCTTTCTCCTCTGATTTTGTTACTTTATTTAATGAAGCTAACACGACCATAGCAAGCACAATACAACCAACGTAAAACGAAGGAATTACATTTCCAAATAAAAATGTAACTGCAAACAATGCCCAAAATAAGCTAGAACCAAATCGATTTGGATGTTCACGATCAAACGCAATACGAACAGCGATAAATGCAACGATTATACCTAATACATAATAGATTGTATCCATAGTTATGATGTTCATATTATATTGCCTCCTTCTCTTCTTTTCCTTCTGTCTTCATTGTTTTCTCTATATATTTATCAAACCTTCTAAACCTAATCCAGCTCACGATAAGTGCAGATATTGCAGTTGGAATACCCCAAAGCGCCATATCCCACACACCGACATGCATACCTACTGAATCGAAGAATCCTTTCATTAATAAAATCGCACCAGTCGCGATAAATATATCCTCTCCGAAAAACCAAGCTGTATTTTCCGCAGCTGCTGCGTTTGCTTTAATCTTTTCTCTTAATTTTTCAGGAAGTTTACCGTATTTCCCTTGCGCAGCCCCTTCTGCCATCGGTGCAACGAGCGGTCTTACTGTTTGCGCATGACCACCAATGTTCAGTCCAAGTGCTGCTGATGATTCTCTTATCGTAAAATATGACATTAATACTCTTCCAGTTGTTGCGCCTTTTGATTTCGTTATTAGTGCTTCTGCTCTTTCTTTTAAACCGTAACGCTCTAAAATGCCGATTACCGGTAAAGTTAATATAATTGGCATAGACATATATCTATTTTCTATGAAAAATTTACCGAACATGCTGATCACATCATAAAAACTTAATCCTGAAACCATACCAGTAACAATACCTGCAACCATAACGACTAATAGTGTATTTAATCTAAATAAAAATCCGACTGCAACAAGTAGTATCCCGATTAATTTAATCATTCCAGCACTTCCCCCTATTTTTTATTTCGGTGCACAAATAGAAATACCATTAAGTTCGAATGTTCTGTATATTTTTTCCGCAAATTGGACTGCTTTCTCTCCATCACCATGTAAACAAATTGTTTGTGCTTGAACTGCTACTTTCTCTCCGCTCACCGCTCTCACATAGCCTTCTTTCACCATTTGAAGCACTTGCTTTATCGCTTCGTCTTCATTTTTTATGAGCGCATTTTCTTCTGTACGACTTGTCAACGTTCCATCTTGCTTATACGTACGATCTGCAAAAGCTTCTTGTACAAGAGTTACATTGTATTTTTCTGCAGCCTGTATAAACGCCTCGCTATTTGCTAATCCGTAAAGTAATAGAGTTGGATTCACATGAGAAATTGCCTTTGCGATTGCATTTGTAATTTCTAAATTAGTTGCTGCCATATTATATAAAGCACCGTGCGGTTTTACATGATGCATCTTCCCGCCAGCTGCTTTCACAAAAGCGTCTAATGCACCGATTTGATATAAAACGTAATCGTATACTTCACTTGCTGAAACATTCATGTTTCTTCTTCCAAATCCAATTAAATCAGGAAAACCAGGATGCGCGCCAATTGCTACGTTATGCTGCAGTGCCTTTTCGACCGTTTTCCTCATTACAGTCGGATCACCCGCATGAAAACCACAAGCAACATTTATAGAGGAAACGAACGGAAGAATTTCATCATCATTCCCCATTTTATAAGCTCCAAAACTTTCTCCTAAATCACAGTTTAAATCGATTGTCGTCACGGTATTTCCCTCCTAGTGTCAACTTCGTAAAGTGATGAATTTCTTTAATAGATTCATATTTACTTCTTGTTCTATGTACAATTGTTCCGCCTCCTCAAGCGTAATTTTCTCAAAAGATACATAGTCCCCCGGTTTTAACTGAGCAAGAAGTGGTAAATCTACTGAAATAATATTTCCCATTCTCGGATAACCACCTGTCGTTTGCCTATCTGCCATTAATATAATCGGCTGTCCTCCATTAGGAACTTGAATGGTCCCAAATGTAACCGGACTCGATAAAATCTCTTTTTCTTCCACTCTATTTAAAACTTCTCCTTCAACTCTATAGCCCATACGGTCAGCGTAATTAGATACTTTATATTCTTTCGTAAAAAATGCCTGTATACTTTCTTCTTTAAATTGATCATATTCAAAATCAGTTATAACGCGAAGCTTAGGGTACTTCTTATACTTTGGCAGTACGCTTTTGCTAATTGCCCATTTCGTTTTGATTTGCTCCTCCTTTTGTAAGTCTTGAATGAAACGACTCGCTATTTCTGAGTGCGTACCAATTTGAAAATAATCTCCTTTTTTCAGCATTCTTCCCTCAATACCACCAATCGCAGCACGTATGTAAGTACTTTTGCTTCCCATCGTACGATCAATTTGTATACCACCTGCAAAAGTCACATACGCTCTGCAACCGCTTTTCACTTTCCCAAAACAAAGCATGCTACCTTCTTCCGCTAAAATGGGACGCCACAATGGAATACGCTTCCCATTCAATAACGGCTCCATATCTGCTCCGCCAATCGCAAGTAAAGTCGTTTTCTTTATTAACAATTTAGGCCCCATGATCGTCATTTCGAGTCCCGCTTCATTCTCTCCATTACCGACTAACATATTGATCATTCGAAGTGCACTTTGATCCATAGCCCCGCCAACTGGTACACCGTATTGTTGATAATGAGATCGTCCTAAATCTTGGACTGTTGTAAACATTCCTGCATGCAAAACCTCTACATCCATTCTTTAGCCCCCTCAAGTGATACGTACTCTTCCTTCGTTATTGGGATAAATCGTAAATACATACCGCTTTGAATATAGGTTGGTGTTTCTTCTTCCGGATTAAATAAGGAGATTGGTGTTCGGCCGATAATATTCCATCCTCCTGGTGTTTCAAGTGGATAAATACCTGTTTGATTTCCGCCAATTCCTACTGAACCAGGAGCAATTTGTAACCGCGGTATTTCTTTTCTAGGTGTTTCTAGTTCTTTTGATAGTCCTCCTAAATACGGGAATCCTGGTGTAAATCCTAACATATACACAAAATATGTCGTTTCACTATGTATGCGAATCACATCTTCTACTTGTAAACCGTGATAATGTGCCACCTCTTCTAAATCAGGTCCATATTCTCCCCCGTAACAAACGGGTATAGAAATATGTTTCACATCTTGTTTCAGCTCTTCCTTATACGTATCTAATATTCCAGTTATGTATTGGCATACGTAATCATACGATCTTATCTTTCTATCATTTCCCTTCCATATTTCATACAAATTGTAGTAAACGGCTAATGAAGTAAACGATGGAACGCATTCAATCATTCCTACAAACGGATGTTGCTGCAGTGCTTGAAATAGTCGTTGCACTTTTTCGTAAGTATCCATCCCGATTTCTTCACCAAATGTAACAATAATTGCTTGATCCCCTAACGCAGAAAATTTCATCCCACTCCCTCTTTCTATGCCAAAAAGCCGAGTTCTTTCGAAATGCGATGTGCTGTTTCCTTCACCTTCGCAATAAAATATGAAATATTACTTTCGCTGTACTCAATTGCTAATCCCGAAATACTAATACCTGCTACAACCGTTCCATCGCTTGCAAAAATGGGCGCTGCTATAGCCGCTGTATGATTTTCTAACTCAGAGTAACTAATTGTGTGTCCTTCCTTTTTCGCCATTTGTAACACTTCTAGCAATTGTTCCTTATCCACAATTGTTCCATCTGCAAACTGTTTTAAATCTGTTTCCTCTATGTATTTCCGTTTCTCTTCCTCAGAGAAATACGAAAGTAAAATTCTCGGACATGCGCCAGCATAAAGCGGTGCTCTTCTTCCAACCGCTGTATACACGCGTACAGGCTGAACGCCTTCCATCTTTTCCACATAAATCGCGTCATTACCATCTTGAATAATTAAATTAACTGCCTGTCCTAAACTATTTCTAAGCTCTTCCATATATGGAAGAGCAATATTTCTTACAGATAATCTTTGTGAAACAAGTTGACCGAACCGTAAAAACACGACTCCTAAATGATATTTCCCCTTTTCGTTTTTTTGTAAAAACTCCATTTCTTCTAACGAGCCAATTAAACGATAAACAGATGTTTTCGGCATACTCGTAAGCTGAACCATCTCTGTTAAACTTAGCTCTTCATACTTATAAAACAACTCTAAAATATCCATTGTCTTAACTGCCGTTTTATTTATACTCATTCTATCTCCCTCTTGTTCCGAATTTCGGAACTTAAATTCCATTTTTCGAAACAAACGTATAATTTAAAATTATAAAATATTCTTTTAATTCTATCAATATTTTTTTCACGTACATAATCCAATATATTTTGTCCGCTATTAAAAAACACAAATAATATGTGATTTATATAGAATGAAAGGCTCTTGGATGATTGACAGAACTTTAACACGTGAAGAACGAACTACTAGTGAATGTAATTTATATTGGAGTGATTCGCTTCCTGACAGTGAATATAAAATTAACTTTAGAAATCACGACGGTTCAATTTGCAAAGTTCACATTGCTACAAAATTATTAGAATAAAAGTTACAATAAAAAAGTACAGAAGTTTAGATTTGAACTAATATTTGATCACCTTTCATTAATAACACTAATATAAAAGAAAATATAAAGAGCATGTATTGATTAATACATGCTCTTCTCCTAGTTATTCAAAATATTCTTTTTTTAACATGATTGATTGTTCCTTCGTACAACTAACAAGTCTATTAGTTACATATTACTTATTTTTCAAAATCGTTCTTTTAGCTTTTTTAATAATTCTACTCGTTGATTTTATGTCAGTATCCTTTGCCCATTCTTCACACAGGTTCATTACCCAATCCGGTTTCGTTTTACTTGCATCATTTAACCAGTTTCCAACCGAATCTTGTACATATTTTGATGGATCTGATTTAAGTAAATTAAGAATGGGAAGTGCTTTTTCAGGTTCTTGTTTTAATATTTCAATATGTTTAATCCATACACCTCGAGGACGAATAGATTCTACAGAGAACCTACGAATATTCTCATCTTCACTTTTTGCCCATTCTACTAACAATTCCACACTTTCTTCTATATTTTGTGAAAGATCTTCTCTAATAGACATCCAAGCGATTTCTCGAACACCAAAATGATGATCCGCCGCAAAAGGTCGAATGTACGTTAATATATCTTTTAATGTGTTATTTGATTTTTTATTCATAAATGCTGCCCAACATCGTACACTATCTGAAATATGATCAGATAATTTTAACAGTACATCTTCCTTGTTCCCTTCATTCTCTTTGAGTATAATTTCATCCAATAAAGCTCCTGTTATTCGTATGACTTTCATTCCTGTTTCAACGTTCTGTTTTTCTAATTCAGCTACTATACATTCCAAACTATTCTTGAGTCCTATTGAAGGTAAGACGTTTTTAAGTAGTTCAATATGATTTATAGCTAACCATTCTGTTAGATTAACACTTTCTACTTTCCCTTGCTGTAGTAATTGTAAGACCTCTTTAGGGATTTCGTTTACTTTCCTGGCTCCTTTCCTGTTTAAAATAACTTCTGCTTCTTTCGTTATCATTTAAATTCCCTCCTTGCAATACTATCTTCAAATAAACAGAGGCCATTTTGAAAAATAATAATCAAAATGACCTCTGTCTTTCTTACATGAACATTCAGTTTTACAAAAAATGTGATTTAAATCCACCAGAAGAATATTTCTCCCATACTTGCTTTATAATGCTCTTACTTGCTTCAACGGCCAGAAAACAGCTTGTCCTTTTCCGACAATTTCATCTTCTGAAATAAATCCGAACATACGACCGTCTTTAGAAACTTCACGATTATCGCCTAAAACAAATACTTGGCCTTCTGGCACTTTCGTTTTCCCTGTGATTTGTTCTAATGTAAAGTCTGGAGTTAATACACGGCCCGCCGCTTTTTCTTTAAATTCTTTTAAATATGGTTCTTCCATCGCTTCACCGTTTACATATAAAACATCATTTTTATACTCCACTGTATCGCCTGGTAAACCAATTACTCGTTTTACTAAATCATATCCTTCTTTTCCGTGGAAGACGATAATATCAAAGCGATCTAATCCACTTATACTATAACCAATCTTATTCACGAGAACTCGTTCGTTATTTTCTAAAGTGGGCATCATCGATTCACCTTGCACTAATGAAGGTGTAAATAAAACACCGCGAATAATTGCGATTAATACAAGGGTAAATCCTATCGTTTTAGCCCATGAGAATAATTCTTTCTTCGTATTTTCCTTCATCGTTTCTCCTCTTTCTTACGTGTTTATTGTATGATTTGAACTAATTCCTTTACTAAGTTAAGATCAATTTCAGAAAAACATGATTTTCCTTCTCTTACCGCTGTACCAACATGAGCTTGCGAAATTCCAGTTTCATCAAGCAATCGCTTTATATTTTCTTTCGTCACGCCAGCTCCAGCAACAAGTTGAATTTGACCATCGCTTATCTTTTGCATTTCTGTAAGCACCTGAATATTATCTACTATATTTCCTTGTCCACCTGAAGTTAAAACGTGAGTCACTTTATGAAACTTCTTTAAAGTTCTCATCGCTTCTACTGGATTTTCTATATCATCTATTGCACGGTGATATGTGACATTTATCCCGTCTACCACAGATAATAAATCCCCTAGTTTCTCTTCATCCACTTCATTTCGTTCATTTAATACACCTAATACAACACCAGCTACTCCTAATTCCTGAGCAACTACAATGTCTTCCTTCATCATTTCAATTTCTTCTTCCGTATATGTAAAAGACTTCGCATGCGGACGAATCATAACGTGAATCGGTATTTGTACTGCTTCTACCGCTTTTTTTATAAATGCATAACTCGGCGTTAAACCACCTTCTGTATAAGATGTAATTAATTCAATTCGCTTCCCGCCAGCTCGTTCAATTCGTTTCACATCTTCTAAACATGTTGCAATAACCTCTAGCATGAGATAACCTCTTTTCGTGCTTTTTTCTTATTATAACATTAGTAAAAATAAGAAACCTAGATTTCTCCTTTAAAACTATAAAAAGAAGAATGAAAAGAAAGATTTTTTCAATTGATGACGTTTATTGGTGATTTTATATTCTAAAAAAAGAGTAACCCCTAGAACTTCTGACTAGGTGTCACTCCTTTTTATTTTACAAAAACACTAGATTTCCCCTATACATTTAGTTCTTCTTAGTTACTTCATTATAATAGTGGCTAAACGCTTCTACTAATGCGTCAACTGACGCATACAATTCTTCTGGTGTATTATCTACTCCTCCCATTTCAATAAGTAATGCATTGGGAGAAAGGTCTTGATTATATACTCCATTCCCGCTTTTACGATCTTTAATAAAAATCCCTCGGCTTAAACCGTAATACTTCTCATCTAAATATGAATTTATTGCCGTTACTATTTTTTTATTTTTTTCAAAGTTAGGATTCTCTCGTCCCAATATAAAATACAGACGAGCATAATTCTTTCCGTTAATATTTTTTGTTGTAGTATTTTTTCGTGCATCATCTCTATGAAGGTCCATTGGAAACATAATATTTTTATCTTGTGCTAATTTATCTTGTAATATTTGACGGGACCCTTTGTAAGATTGAGCCCAATTTAAATTTTTATTTCGCAGAAAATCCCTCATATTCGTCGTATCATGTGAAACACCTATTCCTTTTTCTTCTAACTTTTGTTTTAAATAGTTTCCAACAAACGTAATATTCACTTCATTATTTGTACTGGAAGCATCATCGGGTACAGTAGCACCTGGAATAAGAGGAATAAACGATTCCCAACTATGTGTATGATAAATAAAAACTTTATTTTCACTGTTATTTTTTGTATTTGAATTTTCACCAGTAGAATTGTTTTCTTTCTCACTCTTTGGGTGCTCAATAGCAGTACCTTTATCTTTAATTTTATCTAAAGGAATACTAGATTCTTCCGGAATGTTCGTATAATCTGTTCCTTCCCCAGCAATTAATATTTCCGAATAAAATTGATTCATATTAGGAAGTTCCCTGGTTAATAAACTTCGGAGATCATTTACATTAATGTTTGTAGAAAGTGAAAGTAAAAAAGATTCCAAAGATGCTCGTCCTTTTTCTTTATGAAATTCTTCTGCAAAATAACGATTTTCACTTCCTATCATATACATAAGACCTTTAGTAGAATTCGTTCCTAATAACTGATTCATATAATATGATTTAAATACGCTAGAATTACTAGAAATGACGAATGAAGTGAGGATACATATAATCGTGAATAAAATACATACCACTACATATCTTACATTCAATACTTTCAGTTTCACTCTATTCATTTTATATCTCCCTTCATTTACTATATTCTTACGCATAATTTTTAAGTAATATGATTACTAATTTAATAGAATTG
>NZ_QOZX01000116.1:0-1497 GCF_008368895.1 Bacillus sp. BB081 | reverse complement strand
TGAACTGTACCCCGAATCATGGACACTTAAAAAAAGCCCCATGATTCGGGGTTTTTGTGTATTTTTATTAAAAAATCTCGTTATAATGGAACCAACGATAGAAATGAGGTACGGAGAATGAGTAAAATTATTTTTAACGAGATTCAAATGAAACAACTAGAAAAAAATAAAAATGTATTAAAAGCGTCGGAACGTTCGATTAGCTATTGTCCTGATTTCAAAATAAGAGCGGTAAAAGAAAATCAACAAGGAAAAGGTCCTAGCCAAATCTTTTTAGAGAATGGGTTTGACTTAGCTGTGATTGGTGAGAAGAAACCAAAACAATGCTTGAAACGCTGGCGAAGAACCTTTGAACAATTTGGTGAAGAGGGCTTTTATACAGAACGCCGCGGGAAAGGAAGCATGGGACGCCCTTCGGAAAAAGCTCTCTCTTCTGATGAAAAATTAAAAAAAGCGGAAGCACGTATTGCGTTTTTAGAAGCGGAATTGACATTCCTAAAAAAGTTAGACGAACTCGAAAGGCAGGCGTTACAGAAGAAGCGTTAACACCACGAGAAACATACGCACTGATTGAACAAACCATACGTCGCTTCCAATTCCCACGTATGGTGCGTTACCTTTGCACACTGGCTGGGGTAAGTCGGAGTGGATACTATGCGTGGCTTCATCAGTCAGATAAATATCTAGAAAAAGAACGTAATGATGAAACAGATTATGAATGGATCCAAGAAATTTTTAATCGGAAAGGAAAAATATGTGGTGGTCGTTCTATCAAAATGGTGTTGGAAAAGACAAAAGGAATTTGTATGAATCTCAAGCGTATTTACCGTATTATGCGTAAATATAATCTTGTGACAAAGGTTCGCCGAGCGAACCCTTATAAACAAATCGCAAAAGCGACACAAGAACATAAAACATGTCCGAACCTTTTACAGCGCCAATTCAATCAAGAAGAGCCTGAAAAAAGTATGTTAACCGATATTACCTATTTATTTTATGGACAAGGCAAGAAGGCTTATTTATCATGTGTAAAAGACAGTACAACACGAGAGATTTTAGCCTATCATGTCTCCTCTTCTTTACAAATGGATATCGTCTATCAAACATTAGATAACTTGAAAGAGAGATTAGGAGAAGTCATCCATCCTGAAGCGCTTCTACATTCAGATCAAGGTATTCATTATACACACCCTGAATTTCAGAAACGTGTAAGAGAAATGGGGATCAGACAATCTATGTCCCGTAGGGGCAATTGTTTAGACAATGCACCAATGGAATCCTTCTTTGGTCATATGAAAGATGAATTAGATTACAAAGATTGTCAAACCTTTGAATCCCTTGAGCTCAACATAAAGGATTATATGGAGGAGTATAATTATAATCGTTATCAGTGGACATTAAAAAAGATGGCTCCGATCGAATATCGGAACCATCTTTTAAGTGCTTGATTTTTCAGGGCTTTTTTATTAAACTGTCCATTTTATAGGGTACAGTTCA
>NZ_QOZX01000115.1:0-2326 GCF_008368895.1 Bacillus sp. BB081 | reverse complement strand
TTAATGTCATCTAAGTTTTTAATTTTGTTTGCCGCGTTCTGCGTTATTGCATCGGCGACTTGTTCTATATTACACCTCTAAGATAAAACCGTCAATATGTTTTTATAAAAAAACTTCATTTTTTATAAACCCTATTTACGTTATTAAATTATCTATTTATATACCTCTTCTATAAGAATAGATAAGCAACCCATAAAATACTCTATGGGTTGCTATTCCTTCATAAAAACTATTGTTCTTTTGAAGGTACCGAACAACTTTCATCCGTACAAGACATATCGCTTCCACCCTCAGAAGAAAGCTCTTGTAACTTAGGTGCAGGATTCTCTTCTTCCCACACTTGTTGAAGTGCACCGACAAAAGTTTCGAGTGGTTGCGCACCTGAAATAGCATACTTTTGATTAATAATAAAATAAGGTACTCCTGAAATTTGATATTGCTGAGCAATCGCTTCATCAATTCTAACATCATTTGCATATGCACCTTTATCATTAATAACACGTAAAGCTTCTTGCTTGTCTAAACCTGAAGCTTCAGCAATAATAGCAAGCGTATCCACATCACTTAAATTTCTCGATTCAGTGAAATATGCAAAAAGTAGATTTTCCGTAATCTCTTTTTCTTTCCCTTGATCCTTTGCAAATTTGGCAAGACGATGCGCATCAAAAGTGTTCGTCGGCTTCATCTCTTCAAAATTAAAATTTAAACCCATACTAGCTGCATGATTGCCTAGTTGTATATTATTACGCTTAGCTTCTTCAATACTAATCCCATACTTTGATGCAAGTACTTCATTAATACTTGTTCCAGAATAGATTGGAGCATTTTGGTCTAATTCAAAACTTTTAAACTCAACTTCAACATCCTTCTTATGCGGAAATTGCTCTAAAGCCATTTCTAATCTATGTTTCCCAATATAACAAAATGGGCATACAAAATCTGACCATATTTCAATTTTCATAGAAACACCTCATTAACATGTAGTTTTCAATTATTGTAGCACTGGCAATAAGGAATTCAAAAATTTATGCTTCAAACCTTATATACTACAAACTAAAATAAGTTTTTAAATAGAAAAAACGATAATCAAAAGTATAAAAACATTTCCTTCTGATTATCGTATATACAAATCTAAAACAATCTAATTACACTGGAATGTATCTCCCCACGAACTTCCATACGGTATTCCAATATTTATTCGAATCTACCTTCTCGGCTTCTCCATGTCCAGCACCTGGAACAATTAATTTCTCTTTTTCTACTTTTGCAGCATTATATACTTCATCTAACATTTCATAAGGAACAAATGTATCAGCATCCCCATGAATAAATAGCATAGGTGTTTTACTTTTCGCCACTTGTTTTATAGCTGAAGCTTCTTCTAAATCATATCCAGCTCTTAATTTTGTAACTGTATTTGCCGCATTCATAACAGGAAACTTCGGCAAGTGGAATAAATCGTTTAATTGATAAGTAAATTCATTAATAACTGTTGAGTATCCACAATCTTCAATAATAACTTTAACGTTAGAAGGTAACTCTTCACCTGAAGTCATCATTACAGTTGCCGCGCCCATTGAAACACCAAAGAGTGCTATTTCAGCATTAGGGTCTTTCTTTACAATTTGTTGAATCCAAATCAAAATATCTTTACGATCATGCCAGCCCATCCCTATATAATCACCTTCACTATTTCCATGCCCACGAAGGTCTGGCGCTATGACGTTATATCCTTGTTCATAAAAGTTCCGGATATATTTCGTCATTTTCGATGCCCTACTATCATATCCATGAACTACAATTGCCCATTTATGGCTAGATTGTTCATTCATATATTCATAACCTGTTAATTTCAACTTATCGAAAGAATTTATGTTTCGTGTATTAGGTTTATGATTTGATACAAAGTTCGCATCCTTTTCTTCATTTGTAGCGAACACACCTCCCGATGCATTCACAGTTTCTACTAAGTGAGGATTATCCTCTAAAAACTCTTTCTCTTGTTTCGCATTCAACGCATAATTATAAAAATAATTCCCGACTAACATATAAGTAATTGCTAGAAGGACTAAAACTACTATAGTAATTACACCTATCTTTTTCATATTATCTCCTTAAAAAAATTTAAATCTTCCTATATTAAAGTACCTCGAAAAACAACTGTACTATTTTAACACACCGATAGATTGCTTCTACAAAAAATAGAATAGAAAATCTTAAACTACACATCAAAAATGATGAAAGAAAATGAATATGAGGGGATCAAAAGAATACGGATTACTTACTTGAAGCTGATAAGAAGTTTAAAACACAAAAAAGACGAGTC
>NZ_QOZX01000114.1:0-1974 GCF_008368895.1 Bacillus sp. BB081 | reverse complement strand
CTTTCTCTACAAGCCACTATTTTCATTATCCTCCGACTTTCATTACAATTTTACCTCTAACATGTTGACCTTCACTCAAAATATGAGCTTCTCTAACCCCCTCTTCATTAAACGGCACAACTTTACTTATAATTGGTTTTATTTTTCCGTGTACAATTAATTTTGATAATGCTTCTAATTGCTTTCCGTTTGGTTTTAGCCATAAAAACCCTGATTTTATCCCTTTTACTTTTTGAATTGGCTCATGAACAATCGAAACTAACACACCACCAGATTTTATAATTTGAAAGCTTTTTTCTTGTACTTCGCCACCTATTGTATCTAATACAATATCGAAATCTGTACTCCTAAAGACTTTAAAAACTCTTCATTCTTACTACTTGCGGTTGTCGCAACAAAAGCTCCAAATGATTTTGCGATTTGGATTGCCAAACTTCCAACTCCACCAGCTCCAGCATGAATGAGTACTCGGTCATGTTCTTTTATTTTTGCGTAATCTACAAGACTTTGCCACGCTGTAAGTCCTGCAAGAGGAATAGAAGCTGCCTCTTCGAAACTTAGATTAGTAGGCATATAAGATACTAAATCCGAGTTTACTGTAATGAATTCAGCATAAGAGCCCTTCCCTATATTTTCAGGTTTCGTAAATACTTTATCTCCTACTTTGAAGTACTCTACCTCTTCCCCAACTTCTTCAATAACCCCAGCTACATCCAACCCTAAAATAATTGGAAATGAAAATTGCAACTGTTCTTGTAAGTCTCCTTTTCTTATTTTCCAATCAACAGGATTAACAGATGTCGCGAGAATACGTATCAATACCTCGTTACCTTTAACAATTGGTTTTAAAACTTCTCTTTCTTTTAATTCTTCAACATTACCATATTGATCTATAACAATTGCTTTCATTTCCATTCCTCCTTGCTATTTATTTTAATAACATACAAATATTTCTCAAAATTTTTTGCCTTGAATGGCTATATACTTATTTTTAGGGGTTATTGCACTATTAATTCCAAAAAGAAACGTACACTCACCTTAGAATCACTCAAAACTGTATTTTCAATTACATTCAAAAGAAATGAGGAGAACTCTATGACTGAAAAGATATTTAAAATAAACGGGATTGATATATGTACAGAAAGCTTTGGGAACCCTAAAAACCCAGCTATTTTATTAATTATGGGTGCTACGTGTTCAATGGTTTATTGGGATGAAGAGTTTTGTGAACAGTTGGCTAACACGGGGAAATTTGTTATTCGTTTTGATAACCGTGATGTGGGATGCTCTGTTACATATGAGCCTGGAACTTCCAATTATACAGTTACAGATATGGCTGAAGATGCAATTGGGGTACTCGATGCTTATCATATTGATAAAGCACATCTATTTGGTATGTCATTAGGTGGTATGATCGCTCAAATTGCTGCTGTAAAACATCCCGAAAGAATTTTAACGTTAACATTATTAGCTACAAGTGTGATAGGCCCTGACGATAATACGCGCGATTTACCTCCGATGGACGAAAGAATTTTAACACATCACGCAAATGGCACGCATTTAGATTGGACAAATGAAAATGTTGTAGCAGAATATTTAGTTTCCGGATCTCGCCTATTATGTGGATCCAAACGAACATTTGATGAAAAAAGAGTCTATAATCAAGTAAAACAAGAAATAGAACGCGCAAACAATCTATTAAGTATGTTTAATCACGCTTTACTTCAAGGTGATGATGCTTATGAAGGTGTGCTTCACTCCATACAAGCACCTACATTAGTTATTCACGGAACAGACGATACTGCACTCCCTTTTGAACATGGTCTCGCACTTATTGATGAAATTCCTAAATCAGTCCTACTAACCCTTGAAGGCGCAGGACATGAAAATCATTCTGATGACTGGGCAGACATCATTCATGCAGTTACTGAACATACATCTAAAATATAGATAAATAACGAATAGAAGGGGCAC
>NZ_QOZX01000113.1:0-10083 GCF_008368895.1 Bacillus sp. BB081 | reverse complement strand
TATAATATACAGTTTCGTATTGTATCATGTAATTTCTCTAAACCAATCAACATATCTTTTTCATTTAACATCGAGTAGCTAATCCGTAATTGGTTATTACTTATATCGGTATTTAATAGACAAGCTGTTCCTGGTAAAAAAGAGACATCTACTTCATTTGCTTTTTGTAATAAGATAAAGGGATCTATCGAATCAGGAAGTGTAATCCATAAATTAAAGCCACCATTTGGTATTTCAAATCGTAATTCTTTAAGTGGTGATAACATATCAATAGTTATATCACGTCTAATTTGTAAAGCCGTACGTAATTTTTCTAAATGATTTTTCATACGTTCTGCACGTAAAAAAGGAAGGAGTGCTTTTTGCGTTAATAAAGGACTACCGATATCCATTGAACCTTTTACAGCATATAACCATTCAAAAATAGGCCCATCGGCAATAAGAGATGCGATACGCAATCCTGGTGCTAACGTTTTACTAAATCCTTTTATATATATTACATGACCATTCGTATCAAAATTTTTGATAGGAGAGGAAATAGTAGCACCCTCAAAATATATTTCTCCGAAAGAATCATCTTCAATTATAAAAAACTCATATAGCTCTGCTAGTTCTATAAGTTCCATTCGGCGTTCATTACTCATTACTGTACCTGTCGGGTTCTGGAAAGTTGGATTCGTATACAATAATACGGGATTTTTACTTTGACAAATATCATCAATTAAGTCGGAGCGAACTCCATGATTATCAAGAGAAACTGGTATAATTTTAGCACCTTTATTGATGAAAATATCAAGCGCAGCACTGTAACAAGGACTTTCCACTAATACAATATCACCAGGTTTTAATAATGTTTGAGCAATTAAATCAATTCCTTGTTGTGCTCCGCTTGTAATTAATAATTGTGATGGATCGGTCACTAAATTTTGGTGTTCACTTAAGTAATTTGCTATTTCAACTCGCAGTTCATAATCACCCTGTACTGGCCCATAAGTTGCTAGGATCATCTGGTCTTTATGAAGTATTTTATGCATTTCATCTGCTAAGAATGGATTTGGCAATAAACGAGGATATAAAATCGCTTGTGAAAAATCGTAATATTTTCGGTGCTGATTCATTGCATATTGAGATCGCATAACATTAATCGTTTTCGTTTGCTGCCATTTGTACGGAATTGGTTTGAAATCTTTCTTTACTTGTTTATGTATATAAGCACCTTTTCCTTGCTCAATGCGTATATATTCTTTCTTTTCTAATTGCTTATATGCCTTACGAACAGTTAATAGGCTAATCTGCAAATCTTTGGCCATAGAGCGTAAAGATGGAAGGGAGTCACCATGCGCAAGCATGCCACTTTGTACTCTTTCAACGATTTGCATATATATTTGTTGGTAATACGGTATGTTGGATTCTTTACGAAGGACAATCTTCATGGTTTCACCTTTTTCGTTTTTATTTTATTAAAGCGAAAAATATAAAGAGAATCAACTACAATTTTAAGTAACTGTTATATACATAGATACACTGTTATACACCATACCTTCTATACTCATGTTAAGAGTAAAAAGGAGGAAGAAAAATGGTCATTTTCAATTATATTTTAGTATGTATTATTTTCGGAACAACATTTTTAACGATAAAAATCGGAATTGAAGCAGGAGCGCCACCATTATTTTCAGCAGGAATTCGTTTCTTGTTAGCAGGCGTAATTCTGATGATTATATTTAAGTTAAAGCGAAAAGAAATTATGCCACATGTATTTTCAAAACGTATTATATATGCTGGTTTTTGCTTAACATTTATGACATTCGCAACTTTGTACTGGGCGGAACAATATATTTCTTCAGGGTTAGCTGCTGTACTTTCTGCTACGGGGCCGATGATGATTTTGTTATTACAAGCAAAGAGAAATAAGACAAAATTGCAAAAGGAGCAACTCGTAGCATTAATTATCGCACTAATAGGTGTTGTTTTTGTTTCTTTACCAGGAACGCACCAAGAAGTAAGTCTCATATGGAGTATCGCTTGTTTTGTTTTAATAATAGGAGAGTTATTTTACGGAATAGGCTCTATTCGCTCAAAAGAAATACTTTCGGATTTACAAAGTGTATCACCATTTCTCATTAATGGTATTCAAATGTTTTACGGAGGGGTTTTATTACTAATCGTATCCGTCATAGTAGAACAACCGAATGTATCTGTATTAGCTTCATGGAGTGTACAGTGGCCTATTTTATATCTTATCTTTATCGGATCAATTGGTGGGCACGGATTATATTATTGGCTCTTATCAAAAACAAATCCTGTATTCCCGTCAACGTGGTTATATGTATCACCGTTAATTGCTATTATTGTAGGATATATCATATTAGGAGAACCTTTAAACCCTACAATGGGAATAGGTGCTTGTTTTATTTTGGTTGGTGTATTTTTAGTTAATCGATCCACACTCCGGAGCTATTTCAAACAAGGAAAATTATTTGAGAAGGAAATGTAGTTGTATAAAGAAGCAGCCCTGTTATATATAGGGCTGCTTGAATTTTATTAACGATACGGATTGACTTTATTTATTGGAAAGGCGTAATGAAAATACTATTTTCGAATTATGGGAGCAGTTCAAATCGTCCAATGATGATTTAAAATATAATAAAGTAGAAGATGGCGATAAACGCATTCAAGCTTTAGAAGAAAAAATAGTGAAGTTGGAAAATGTAATTGATACATTAGTGGGGAAATTAGAGGTAGTAGAATTAAAAACACAGTTGAAAAAATAACCAACTGTGTTTTTTACTTAATTCGCTTTATTGATAAATCCTTTATAATGACGTTTCACAAGCTGACTTTCTAAAGTTTTCATTGTTTCAAGTGCTACACCGACGATGATAAGTAAGCTTGTACCACCGATTTGTGCAGAAGGCGGTAATGTAGCAATTTTCGTGAATACGAGCGGTAAAATTGAAATTGCCCCTAAGAAAATTGCACCGATAAATGTTAAACGGTATAAAATTTTAGTTACATATTGTTCTGTTGATTTACCAGGACGAATACCAGGCACATAGCCATTTTGCTTTTTCAAATTCTCAGCCATTTGTTCAGGGTTTACTTGAATAAATGCGTAGAAGTATGTGAAAGCAACGATCAGACCGACATAAAGCGTCATTCCAATTGGATGTGCGAAATCAAGATTTGCAACTAACCATTGCGATACGCTTGAATCAGGGAAGAGCTGCGCAATTGTACGCGGCGTCATTAAAAATGCGGAAGCAAAGATAACTGGAATTACACCAGCACTATTTACTTTAAGAGGTAAATGAGTGTTTTTTGCTCCTTGATATTGATTGTTTCCTGAAACAGCTTTTGCATATTGAATCGGTATTTTACGCACAGCTTGTTGAATGTAAATAACACCAACAACTATCGCTAAAATTACGAGACCAATTAAGACCATCTTTATGATGTGCATGAATAATTGATCGCCTGCATTTTGAAATTGTTGCAAATAAATTTGATTCGCAACATTTGGAATCGCCGCAACAAGTCCTGCGAAGATAATCATCGAAATACCATTACCAACGCCATTGGCGGTAATTTGTTCACCTAACCAAAGTAAAAATGCAGTACCTGCAGTTAAAACTGTTGCAATAAATAAGTATGTAGTCCAGCTTTGATCTGTAATTAATTGTCCACCTGCTATATTATTAAAACCATAAGACATCCCAATGGCTTGTATGAATGCGAGAATGATTGTAAAGTATCGAGTGAATTGAGCTGATTTCTTACGGCCCATTTCTCCTTGCTTTGCCCATTCCGAAAATTTAGGTATAACGTCCATTTGTAGTAATTGTACTATGATGGAAGCTGTAATATATGGTGTAATACCTACAGCAAAGATTGAGAAGTGTTGCAGTGCTCCTCCGCCAAATACGTTTAGCATACCTAAAACGTTAGCTTGATCTTGTACTTTTAATACCTCTGCGTTAGTATGAGGAACTGGAATAAACGTGCCAATTCGAAAAACAATTAGCATTGCTAGTGTAAAAAGAATTTTGTTTCTTATCTCAGCTACTCTCATGAAATTTGAAATCGTACGAAACATTATGTCGCCTCCTATATTTTTATCAGTTCAAAACTGATGATTATATCCCGATGAAGTAACCACAAACCTCCTTCCGCATTAAATTCATTTGACAAATGGAATTTTATACATTTTGTAGTTTTCTCGGATATAAAAATATAAGGTGTTTTTTAGCGACCAATAAGCTTTTCGTAATCATTCAATACACATAATATATCGAATAAATTAACAAATGTACATACATACGCATGAAAAATGAATGAATAGGGGCATTTTTTACATTTATTTAATGCTAGATTGATAATTAGGAACGTTTTATGTAGTTGTATTGAAAGGATTCGGTGGAAAGTATTATGGTGTAGCTGTAGCATATGATAACCTCAAGGAAATCTTCAAGGATGTTGAGAAAACTCATATATTTAGTCGTGAATTAGAGAAACAGTAGTGAAGGAAAATCTTTCTTCTATAGAGAATATTTCTAACGCAGGAATCTAAGTATATAGGTTCTAATGAAAGGAGAATTCACATGAATACATTTGTAAAGGACAAGTTTTATGAAACGAGAAATCAATTATTTGAGGAAATTACTTTGTTAAGTGATGCTCAATTTAATAGAAAACCAGATAAGGATAAATGGAGTATAGCACAAGTTTGTCATCACTTAGTTTTATTAGATGAGAGAGTTATAACGGTTATTTCGTCAGGATTAAAAAAGATGGATAGTTTCCAAAATGAGCGTAAAGAAATTCATACTATTGTATTAGATAGATCGATAAAATTTATAGCACCAGAAATGATTGAACCAAGTATAGAACCATTCGAAGTGCTGCAAATGGTTGATTTGTTAAACGACTCTAGAAAAGAATTGATGCGTTTTCTGAGTACAATAGAAGATGAATCTAAATTGGCAAAAAAATCAGTGATGCATCCAGCTCTTGGAGAATTACTTCTTGATCAGTGGATAGAATTAATCTATTTGCATGAACAGCGTCATATAGAACAAATCAAAGAGGTAAAATTGCTTTGTGAAGTTGAAAAGTAAAAATTATTATCTATTTATTGAGCGATTTAGGATAGCATCAAGGGTTCGAGTGATAAAATACAAGTCCTGATTAAAATTATGATGAATTTAGTTGAAAGCAACCAATAAGCAGAAGAAAATACGAAACTAGCAGATCTTACTCTTGAATAGGAAACGAACATTCGAAAAGAAACTGAATCCGAATTGCTGTATAAGTGTAACCCCGTTTTAAATGAAGAACGGGGTTATTACTTTTGGAAGTGATCTCAGTATTTTCATTTAGAAGGAAATAAATTAGCAATGAAATCCGAAAATGTAATCAGCATTGCACACTATATCTTTAAGTTATAATGATTTCCGGAAATGAGTTATATGTCCATAATTTTGACAGTACATATACATCTACCGTTGGTTTAGCGCTCTTCACACGTTGGAGGAAGAAATAAATACTATTCTGCTAGGGGTATATGCATTTTATTCTCTATATTTTCACAGCAGAACCACCTCCAAAATTATCTTTTGCAGTTGAATTTTTCCGAATAATAAGTTACATTTTTAAAGTTCAAACAACTTTATAGCAGTACAAAAAGGGGAGAAATATTGTTATTATGCAAAAAATGAAATGGAAGAACTATGTATGCTATTTTATTATTCTTATGCTTCTTATAACAGCAGTAACAGCCAAACCAGCTATTTCTAAGGCTGAGGAATCTGATGTTAATATTACATTGTTAGGTACGGCAGATATTCATGGTAGATTTATGCCTTGGGATTATGCACTTGATGGAGCAAATATGAGTGGAAGTTTGACACAGCTTTATACGGTTATAAAGAAGATACGTCAAGAAAATCAAAATACCATATTAGTAGATGCCGGGGATACAATTCAAGGAAACTCAGTAGAATTATTCAATGATAAGCCACAATCGCCAATGATGGTAGCGATGAATACAATGGGATATGACGCCTGGGCATTTGGAAATCATGAATTCAACTTTGGATTAGATACATTGAAAAAAGTTAGTGAGCAATATAAGGGAAAGACGTTAGCAGGAAATATTTACAAGAAAAATGGAGAGCGTTTTCTTCCTGCATATACGATTGTTGAAAAAGGTGGAATTAAAGTCGGGATAATTGGTATGAATACACCAATGATTAGTGATTTTGAAAAAGGGACAGATCATTTGGATGGTTTAGTAGTGAAAAATCCAGTAGAAGAGACAAAAAAGGCAATTAAAGAATTAGAAGGTAAAGTAGATGTAATGGTAGGGGTTATGCATATGGGACTAGAAAATGAGAATGGAATCCCAGGTACTGGTGTTCAAGATATTGCGAATGCTTGTCCGGAACTAAGCGCTATTTTTGCGGCTCATATGCATAAACTTGTAAAAAAAGAAGTTGTAAATGGCGTAATTATTACAGAACCAGATAAATATGGAACGCATATTTCACGTATTGACCTTACTTTTACAAAGCAAGATGGAAAGCTGGTTCTAAAAAATAAAACTGCTACAGCTATACCTGTAAAAAATACTGATGGAACAACAATAGTATCTGATCCTACACTTGAAGACACACTGACACCTTTTCACGAGTATGCGAGAGGAGATGCAAATGTTGTTGTCGCTCAATTAAAGGGTAGAAACCTTGTTCCTGAAAATGAAATAAAGGGTATTCCAAGTGTGCAGATTCAAGAGACACCTTTATCAGATTTCTTTCATGAAGTCATGCTCCATTACAGCAAAGCAGATGTAGTCGCCCATCAAATTGATAACGATAATGCCCGTTTGGGTGTAGGTCCTATTAAGAAAAAAGATATTGCGTATAATTATCAATATGCTTTGGGAGAAATTACAGTATATAAGGTAACTGGGAAAGACTTAAAAGACTATATGGAATGGGCGGCAGGGTACTTTAACTCATCTCGTGCCGGAGATGTAACAGTTAGCTTTGATAAAACCCGTCGTGCTTCTAAATACAGTACGAATGATTTCTTTGGAGGCGTAAAATACGAAATTGACTTAACAAAACCATATGGAAGTAGAATTACAAATTTACGTTCTATTCGTACAAATAAACCAATCAAAACGAACGATGTTATGACGCTGGGAATGAATGCATATAGAATGGAGGCTCTTCAGGCAAAAGGGGGAGCTTTAGAGGGGCGTAAGTTTGAACAAATTTGGTCATCTAAACAAGAGAATGCATTCGGGGAAACTGGTGGAACCATTCGTAACCTTGCTATTACATATTTAAAAGAGGTAAAGAACGGTGTATATACGCCAAAAGTTATGCATAATTGGAAAATTACTGGCGTGAATACACATTCTTCAGAGCATAAGGCTGTAGTGGATCTTGTAAATAAAGGGATTTTAGAAATTCCAAAAACTGAAGATGGAAAATATACAAATATAGCATCTATAAATACTAAAGATTCAATTACAAAAGAAGAGATTGTAGCACTCTCACAAAAAGCTAATATTAATCCAAATCAGTTTAATCATGTAAAAAGAAAAGGTGAATTTTACAAAAAACTTAGTAGGATAATTAAATAAATATAAAATAGATAGCTTTCGTGCAAAAAACTATTAAACTTGGACATACCATTATCCTAAAAAAGTTTGTGATTGGTATGGAAATATAAAGAATCAACAATAAAAAATCCCCTGGATCATTAAACAAATCCGGGGATTTTTTATTTAAATAATTATGGTTTTATTTCTTACTATGCATATTTATAATATGCTTTAAAAGAACATACCTTGAGCTAATAACATGCAATAGATGTGTCCTTTACTATATTTAAATGGGAGACAAATTAAAGATATTTTTGACAAAATAAAAAAGCCTGAAACTCATATGAGACTTCAGCTATCTCATAATGTTACAATCCATGCAGCTATAGACATACATAACAACATTATATTAAAAAATCTAAATTGTAGATGCGCTGCCTCACTAAATTATTTATATACTATATACATCATAAAACAAAACACGCACTTTCTTTTTCTTGTTTATCAAGGTCATTAGTATTCATTTGATCCATCTTTATCCTAAATCAACTTCATGTCCGAAATATAAGTTTAAATAAGTAATATAAATTATAAGATGTCCTATAATAATTGTTATTTTAATAGCATTAAACCTACTCTTAAAATAGTAAAGAGTGGGTTTTTATGTTGTTATTTAGATGTAAGGGTACTTTGATTAGAATGAATATAGATAATTAACAACTAACCAATTAGATGAGCGCCTAAAAGAGCTCTTTTTTATTGAAATTAATATACATGTATGTGTCGTTCTTTATTTATATCATCGACCACATATATGTAATTTTGCATAATGTTACATGAATTTTGTATTTTCTCTTTTTTCCGACAGGAATAGACAGTATACTTTGTACAAGCTTTCTATTTCAAAAATTATACGAGGTGAAAAAAATGAAAAACAAAAAGACATTAACTAAGGTAGCATTAACAACAGGCTTAGCTTTAACAGCTGTAGCACCATACGGAGTAGGTCATGCAGAGGAAACAGACCAACTACAAGTTCAAATTCAGGAAGAATCGTTCCGTTCGGGTGAACTTACACAACCGTCACAAAAGGCACCAGAAAATGTAGTAAAAGATGCTCTTAAGGAGAAAACAGAACAAGCTCTTTCTCCAAAGCAAGTAAATGGAGAAACAGGAGTAGATTATAAAGTTCTTCAAAAACGTGGTTCATATGATGGAACTACACTTGTACGTATACAGCAAACATACGAAGGAAAAGAAGTATATGGCCATCAATTAACTGCACACGTAGATAATAACGGTGTTATTAAAAGTGTTTCAGGCGATAGCGCGCAAAATTTAAAACAAGAAGAGTTGAAAAAACCTATCAATCTATCAAAAGATGAGGCGAAACAATATATTTATACGAAGTACGGGAACGATATCAATTTTATTTCTGAGCCAGAAGTTAAAGAAGTTATTTTTGTTGATGAAAATAATGGACAAGCTAGCAATGCATACCAGGTTACATTTGAAGCTGCAACACCAAAATATGTTTCCGGAACTTATTTAGTAAATGCACAAAATGGTGATATGTTAAAAAATATGGTACAAGAATCTAACTTAAAAGCAAGTGAAAAACTAGTTGGAGCATTAAAGAAAAGTAAAAAAAGCAATCTTACATCATTAACTGGAACAGGAAAAGATGATTTAGGTATATCACGTACATTTGGAATCTCTCAACAAAGTAATGGCAAATATGCTCTTGCTGATTATACAAGAGGGCAAGGAATTGAAACATATGATGTGAATTATAGAGACATTACTAAAGAAGAAAGCTATTATCCTGGTACATTAGCAACTAGTACTTCGACAGCATTTAACGATCCAAAAGCAGTAAGTGCTCATTACTTAGCAACAAAAGTATTTGATTTTTATAAAGATAAATACAAGCGTAATAGCTTTGATAATAAGGGACAAAAGGTAGTTTCAGTTGTACATGCTTGGGATTCTGGAGATACGAATGATCCGAAAAATTGGCAGAATGCATTAAGTGCGAATAATGGAAGTATGCTTGTATACGGAGATCCTATCGTCAAGGCATACGACGTAGCTGGCCATGAATTTACACATGCAGTTACTTCTAGCGAATCTAATCTTGAATATTACGGTGAATCTGGTGCGATTAATGAGGCGCTATCTGATATTATGGGAACATCTATTGAGAAATACGTAAATAATGGAAGCTTTAACTGGACGATGGGAGAACAAACTGGATCTGTTTTCCGTGATATGGAAAACCCGGCTTCTGTTCCATCTTCACTTGGAGTACCTTATCCAGATGATTACAGTGAATTTAACGATTTTAATGGATGGGATCAAGGTGGCGTTCATTTTAATTCAAGTATTATTAATAAAGTTGCGTATCTCATTGCAAAAGGCGGAACTCATAACGGAGTAACTGTTAAAGGGATTGGTGAAGATAAAATGTT
>NZ_QOZX01000112.1:0-4836 GCF_008368895.1 Bacillus sp. BB081 | reverse complement strand
AATTAGACCTCAAGAAACACCTGATACCTCAACACAAACAATCAGATCCAAAAAAAACACTGGTATTTCTGCAAAATCATCAAAAAACCAAAAATCTTCTCGGGTTTTATTAAAATTAAGTGATACTTTTAATACTTCACTAACCTCCAAAAAATTTATACTATCGCAAGATAATTCGCAATTATTATTCAATCAAAAAGAATCTTATTACCAAATAGATACATCTAATAATATTGAAAAAATAAAAATTGAAATTAAAAAATTACTATATGATTATCAATTAATTAATTTATACATTGTATTATTTTTAGAAGGTATTCATATCAAAGGCTTTATACTGCATATTAGCGAAGAGCTAGTTACTATTATTGGACCCAACTTAAAAGTAGAAAGTAATTCAGCTGATAACATTATAGAATCACCAAACAGAATTACCATAAAGATTGAAATGATTCAAGCGATTGGTGATGCGGAAACTCCTCTCAAGCTAAGATAAATTTGTATATCAATATGGATAGTAGTTATGTATCCATATTGATATACAGCTATCGTGGTAATATGAAATTAATACTTCTTCTTGAGTTTGCATTGAATGTATAAGTTCTCATTTAAGTTGTTTTTGTATATCTTCTGTAACTGTTGGCTTCGGATTTTTATTTAAATCGTTTAGTATTTCACAAATTCCTGCGAACTATTCCGACATACGTTGTGTACGGTAAGTATACATAAGTTCTGTTTAAAGCGTGAGTTAGTAACGAAAAACCACCGTTCAAAAGTATGGGACTTTATATTTTTATGAATTTAGCATGTCGATAAGTGAGTTGCCATCAATTAATTCAATGTTCTTATTTGCTGCATATTGTCTTGCGTTCTTATTGAAATGACTTAGTGTTACGAAATATCCTCCAACAGCATCAGCATCCACAATTGCGCTATGAAGCTTCTGAATAAAGGGTCTTCCAATGGAGTTTTTCGTATAGCGTTTTACCTCGACGAATTTCATTTTATTCTCTTAATAAAGAATGATGTCTTTGCCGCCATCGTTAGAGCCAGAAGTTACTTGAACTTTATAACCAAGAGAACGAAAGACATCAGCTACAAAATATTCAAATTCCCTCGGATCCATTACTTCTAAATTGCTACGAGTTGCACTTCTTTTGATTCGCTCGGTTCTAATTTCTTCAGGTGTTACGTGCGGACTTTTTGTTATTGCACCAATTAGAAAAACAATTACAAGCAATGCTATTGCCCAAATCATGCAATTCACCTCAGTATGAGTATGTCCAAATGATGATTATTCTATTTCTTCATCTTCAATCCAAATTTCTTCTAATTTCATTTCCAATACACGTGCAATGCGATAGGCGACAGGTAAGGTTGGAAGTCCACCTTTTATTAAATTAGTCATTGTGGATGTTGCAATCCCAACTTTTTTAGCAATAAAACTGTATTTAATTCCACGTGCATCCAAAATTTCTTTCAAACGACTTTCCATATTATCACCCTTTTTTAGTTGTCCTACGAATTTTTTCTCGAAGGACAGGCAAAATCCTCCTTTCTAGGTCATATACCTTTATCAAGACCATGAGGAATACCAAGTGGAATCAAGGACATCAAGAAGGGAGAGGACGCATATGCGTTGGCAATTCTCACATTTAAACGAAACGCCTTACCTATATCCATCGAAAGAGTTGAGAAATATGTATTGGGGTTCTAATGGCAAGAAAGAAACAAACGCAATTGTGGATCACATGGAAAGACATGAGGTTTTTAACAATCGTGAATATAAAGGCTATTACCGTTTATCGAACGATATTATGGATGATTTATATGAAGATAAGGATGAAGTGCTTGATTGGGGAGACGTCATTAATGAGTATCAACCGGTTATGATAGCGAAGGGATTACAAGTCATTCGAAAAGTGGGATTCAAATGACAATCGTTGGTGAAGCGGTATTAGTATGGACTGCAACAGGCTTGTCAGTGATTACGATGAAGGTTGCAGAAAAAATGGGGCAGAGTGTTCCACGTTGGCTTCCACGAATGACCATGTACACAACGCTCACAGGCTCGTTCTTGTATCTTCTACGTTATGTTCTTTTCGCGTTTCTATAGGGGAATACCAACGTGGAATTTCAGGACATTTACTGGTCGTTGGCATAAAGCGTGTACGGGAGTATTCCGAAAATAAGGGATATATACCCTAATAAAGGGTATATGGGGAGTGGAGAAAATGATTGAATTATTACTCGTTCCAGCTGCAGGTATAACAATGGCATTATTCGGTGAAAAGTTCAAAAGTAAAAATGATGATAAGCGAAAAATACAGGTGTTTTTTGAAGTAGCTGGTATTGCGATTAAAAGAAATAATGAAGAAAAATTGCAATATCCAAAGTTCCAAAAACAAATTGATGATGATCGTAGTACGACTTATGTTTACACTTTACCGCTTGGCATGCCCAGTAAAATTATTCAGAAGGTAGAGGATGTGGTAAGCGAGGGACTAAATAAACCAGTACGGATCCAGTACGATAATTATAAATTGAATATTCGTGTATTACGCAGAGAAATACCGAAGAACTGGTCATGGTCAATGGATTTAGTAACGAAAGGAAAATGGCGTATTCCAGTTGGCCAGAGTTTAGAAACAATTGTTTATCACGATTTTGATGAGAGGCCGCATATGGCTATAGGTGGATTAATTCGCATGGGGAAAACTGTCTTTCTTAAAAACATGTTTGCTTCCTTATCGTTAGCGAATCCAAATCATGCTCATTTTTATTTAATTGATTTAAAAGAAGAAGGACTCGAATTTAGCGAATATAAAAAGCTAAAACAAGTTGAAAAAATCGCAGAAACATCAGAGCAAGCACATGGTATGCTGCTAAAAGTAATGGAGAAAATGCATGAGCGTGGGAAGTACATGAAAGAACGTGGCATCAAGAATATTGTTCATACGATAGAAAAAGACCGGTATTTCATTGTAGTAGATGAAGGGGCGGTACTCGCGCCTGCAAAAGGATTACCGAGGGCTCATAATAAAATGCTGGAAGAGTGTCAATACATGCTTAGTCACATTGCGCGTGTTGGAGGAGCACTAGGGTTTCGTATTGTCTTCTGTACGCAATATCCGACAGGAGATACATTGCCAAGGGTAGTAAAACAAATGGCGAATGCGAAACTTGGTTTCCGTTTACCGACTCGTACTGCATCAGAATTTGTTATTGATCAGCCCGGATTAGAACAACTACCATCTATTCCAGGAAGAGCTATATATATGAAGGAAAACTTCACCGTATTGCAAGTGCCGTATATCGATGACAAGGTCATGTGGGAACATCTAAAAGAATATGAGGTGGAAAAACATGAATATCCAGAGTCACATGAAAATCAACCGTCAGATTTGCAATACTTGC
Source organism: Bacillus sp. BB081 (assembly GCF_008368895.1). Taxonomy (NCBI): domain Bacteria; kingdom Bacillati; phylum Bacillota; class Bacilli; order Caryophanales; family Bacillaceae; genus Bacillus; species Bacillus sp. BB081. The sequence continues at coordinate 1,419 of NZ_QOZX01000112.1, read as the reverse complement.
GACGATTAGAAAGCTTCAGTTTGCAACAAGGAGACATTTGATGAGTGTGCATGATATGGGCGGTATTCGAAATGCAAACCGTATTATGTGAGATTTAAAACCATACGTAAGTAAAACAATACAAAGGAAGGAATACGTATATTATTTGAACAAAGAAGGGCATGCCATGTTCGGTGATGATGGGAAAGTTGTGTCGAGAGGAAAACTAGCTCATGCACTATTATGGAATGCAGCATGGTTGCATTTATTTTGTCCGGACGATTGGCAGATTGAAACGGATATACGTTATATAAAGAACAAAAAGAAAAAGAAAATAGTTCCTGATGTGAAGTTTCGTGATGAAGAAAGTATACTTCATGCAGTTGAGCTAGATCGTTCGCATGATGATGGTGTAACATGTCTACAATTAATGTTAAATATGAATTATGAGAAAATAAAACAATATGGATCGAGTACAAGTAGGTCATTTGTTCCATTATCGCAGTCTTCCATTTGTCTTGCTGATTGTATTTGCATAACTGGATTTGTATTAGGATTACTAGGTGCAATTACATTTGGGGGATTAGTTTTATCCGTATGTTCAATTACATAAAGGTTGTTATTTGCAAGAAGGACACCGACTTAAGGTGTTCTTTTTTAGTTTTATTGTAAAATTATTGTAAATGATAAATATTACATCATTCTTATCGCAACAAAGTAGTTCAGCCCCTAACGGTATGCGTCAAGGTGCTGAAATTTGAGAACCCTTCTTTAATAGATAAATATGATTATCAATCTCTTGCATTATAACACTAGGTTAATTAAATGAGAAACTTAATATTCATATGTAGTTATATAAGTGAGAATGTGAACAAATTTGAATGGGTTATTGCGATTCTAGAGATTGTAAAGCCATACATGGATGAAAAAGATTTTGAGCAAGTAATGTTTAAAACTGTAGTTCTTATGCAAGAGGAAATGGATATTAAATAAAATTGTTATTTCATTGTAAGTAAAAAGAGCACACATATAAGCATGCTCTTCGATAAGAAAGGTAGATCCCTATGAGCGGAGAGACTACATACAATATCGTATGTTAGTTTCTTTTAAATGTGAAGAAAAAGTCAACAAAAGGTCAACGTAAAGTCAATGAAAATTCAACAAAAATACTATTTGGTAAGTACATGTAAAAAAGAGCGCCTTGTAAAGGCACACTTTGTAAAGTTTTTTTCTACTGTCGTGTTTTTTTTATAGAGTTGGAAGCTATTATCCCACTTATAAAACTAGGCAGTAGGCTCCAAAAGAAGAACCCCTATCGACCAGTTACTAGGGTGACAGTTAAGAAAAGGAGTGGTACTAAAATAATCATTATAAAAGATATTCTTTGATATGGATTTATATAAAAACGCCCCTTTATAGATGAACTGTACCCCGAATCAT
>NZ_QOZX01000111.1:0-20148 GCF_008368895.1 Bacillus sp. BB081 | reverse complement strand
ATAATAAGTTAGCTAAGGCATTTGGTTTTGAAAAAGAAAGCTTAAAAGATGAAAATGATAGTCTTGTCATACCTTCAAAAAAAATTGCTAATTCAAAATCTAATCAAAATAGCTTTCAATTGTTGTATAGAGTACCAGACGCTGTATATAATCAAATGATAGTGGATCCAGAGAATTATTATTTTGAATACATTATTAATGGTTTTATTGTGAAAGATTGGGAGAAAACAAAAAAAGTTGCGGAAAATATTGTAGCTGCTTTTCAGAAGGATAATAAAGGTATAAATGAGCATATAATAGACAACGAAAAATATACATTTTCGACTTTAATTCTTACTTGGATAGGGATGAAACAAGGTTTTGGACTTGCATCCATTATGAGTGTATTAATAGGCATTGTTTTCTTTACATTTGCTGCAAGTTTTTTATATTTCCGATTATACACAGATTTAGAACGAAATCAGCAGCAATATAAAATGATAGCAAAAGTTGGTTTAAGTAAACTCGAATTAAAGAAAATTGTGTCACGTCAACTTGTATTACTATTCTTTTTACCCATTGTAATAGCAATTACACATAGTGTCGTAGCTTTTATGGCCTTGCAAAAGTTAGCTGATTTTTCAGTCTTGGGTAGTTCCGTTATAGTATTGGTTTGTTTCTTAGTTTTACAAATTATATACTTCTACTTTGTTCGTGCTCAATATTTGAAGAAAATGTATAAAACAATGATTTAATTCAATTCAAAAAAATAAAAATAAGGAGAATATAGAATGAAAAAAAGATTTGGGTTATTAATAGTAGCTGGTATTTCGATTACCGTGTTAGGAGCATGTTCATTATTTAGTACAAAAGACTCTCCAGCAAATGGAATTTCAATAGAAGTAGGAGCGATAAACGAACAAACAAGGAGCTCTATAATTGACTCATACAAAGATATAACAAGCTCACAAGACCTATATCAATTAAAAGAAGGGACGATAGATAATAACAAGCTCGACATAAAGCTACCGACTAATTTGGGGGATTCTATGGATACTGCTACTAGTAATTTACTATTTATTAGTAGAACAACTGCTGAAAAAATGAATAAAAAGGGGCTTATACGCGAAAGAGATAATAACGAGGGGCTTACATCATCAGTCCCTATTGGTTCGTTACCAAAAATAGAAAAAGATGAAACTATCTTATTTGCAAATAAAGAATATAAAGACTTGAAAGAACTAACATTTGATCAGAAAAAAATGAATGTTCAATATGAAGGGGATGTATGGCTATCTCCGCATCGTGGTGGATCCAACGTAATCCTATTAATTGTAGAGGATACATTATTCAAAGAAATAAATGGGAAAGAAAAAACTAGACAGATTCTATCTTTTAATAAATCTTTTGGAAATCTTAATTTAGTCAATCAAGGGAAAGCACTAGAATTAAGCAAGGAAATAGATAAAGTGAATACGGCGTTAGGTACTGAGGACAAGAGAGCCGTGAATTTTATAAATATTACAGAAAAGTAAAAAAGTCTATATGGGTAGAATCGCATCACCATTAGATTAAGAAAAACAAATCTAACTATTAACGGCTCGAAGTGATGAAAATAACACTTATACCCTAAGTGATTTTTGATATTTATTGATATAGAATCCTTATTATTAGGATTCTATTTTTTGTTTCAAAAATCTATAAAGAAAAAAGGTAAAATCGGCGAAAACGAACTAAAAGGTATTTTAAATGAATTTTTCAAAACACCACTAATAATGATAACGTTTGCTAAATATAGATGTTCCTTAAGCTTGTAAGAAGCTTACAAACTTCCCTCTTCTAATGCAACTTAAGTGTAAATTAATTTTTTTGTAAATATGGAACAATGTCATTACTTACAATGTCTATTAAGCGTTGAAACATTTTTTATTTAATAAATTAAGAAAGGAATAATGATTTTTAATTAAGGGAGAAGATTGAATTGAAAAAATTATGGATGCTGTTTTTCATTTGTTTCGCAGTTATGTTGGTAGGATGTAATAAAAATGAACCGCCAAAACAAGTATTTGAAGAATATATCAATTTATGGAATGATAAAAAATTTGCAAATATGTATGATTATTTATCAGATCATGCAAAAAAAACGATTTCTAAAAAAGAATTTACAGAAAAATATCAAAAAATCTATGAAGGTATTGGCGTTAAGAATTTAAAAGTTAAAACGAAAGGAGAGAATGCTAAAGATAAAGAACTTTTTCTTTTTGAAGTTAAGATGGATACGGATGGAGGAACAGCTTCATTTATCCATGAAGCAAAACTTGTGAAAGAAAAAGAATCTTGGAAAATAGATTGGACACCAGATTTCATTTTTCCAGGTATGAAAAAAGATTACAAGGTACGTATGCAAACAGAACAAGGAAAACGTGGAGAAATATACGATCGAAATGGGAAAGGTCTAGCAACGAATGGTAAAGCGACTGAGGTTGGAATTATTCCGGAGAAACTAGGCGAAACGGCAGCACAAACAAAAGAAATAGTAGCACAGTTACTGGATATGTCTACAGAAGAGGTCGATCAGAAGCTTTCAGCGAAATGGATAAAACCAGACTCCTTTGTACCAATTGGTATATTAAAAGAGGGAACTAGACAGAATGATTATATTGAATTAGAAGGAGTTTCATCTCGTCCAGTAAATATTCGTACGTATCCATTAGGAGAAGCAGCGGCACACTTAACAGGATATATAGGAAAGGTGAATGCAGAGGAGTTAAAATCGCTTCAAAAAAAAGGTTATCATGCAGATGATTTAGTAGGTAAGACCGGTTTAGAGAAAGTATTAGAGAATAAATTACGTGGTGAAAAGGGTGGACGCGTATTTATGGAAGATGAGAACGGGAAAGAGATTAAAAACATAGCAAAAAAAGAAGCAAAAGCTGGGGAAAATGTTACGTTAACAATTGATGCTGCAATTCAAGAAAAAGTCTTTAATGAGATGAAAAATGAAGCAGGATCTAGTGCAGCGGTCAATCCGAAAACGGGTGAAACAATTGCACTTGTAAGTAGCCCTGCTTATAATCCAAATATAATAGTTAGAGGAGCATCAAAAGCCCAACGAGAAGCATGGAATAACGACTCGAAACTACCAATGATGAATCGTTTCACACAAGCATTTGTACCAGGTTCCGTATTTAAAACGATTACAGGTGCAATTGGTTTGGAAACAAACACAATAAATCCTAAGGAAGAATTTAAAATTCAAGGATTAAAGTGGACAAAAGATTCATCTTGGGGAAATTATTATGTAACACGTGTGAAGGATGCAAGTCCAATTGATTTTGACAAGGCAATGAAGTACTCTGATAATATTTATTTTGCTCAACAAGCTTTGAAAATGGGAAAAGATCAGTATGTAAACGAATTTAAGAAATACGGATTTCATGAAAAATTACCAATTGAATATGAATTTCCTATTTCAATCATTGCAAGAGACGGGATAAAAAATGATATTCAACTAGCAGACACGGGATACGGACAAGGACAAGTATTAATGACACCACTTCATTTAGCATTAACATATGCACCGATTGTGAATGAAGGGAATATTCCGTCGCCTCATCTTTTAAAAGAAGCAAAAGTAGCGGGGAATTGGAAAGAAAATGTGGTTTCTAAAAAGAATCAAGAGATATTAAAGAGTGCCTTAATAAAAGTCATTAATGACCCTGATGGTGCGGGTAGAATTGCTAAGGTTGATGGTGTAACTCTTGCTGGTAAAACAGGTACAGCAGAATTGAAAGAATCGAAAGAGGCAGACGGAAAAGAACTTGGATGGTTTGCGGCTTTTGATGCAAATGAGCCAGACATGATTGTAACCATGATGATTGAAGATGTAAAAGGAAGAGGGGGGAGTAACGTTCCAGGCGAAAAAGTAAAACACGTTTTTCAGAAATAATACGTAACTATAAGGTGAAATCTTTTACTACATTCATTGTTTGCTTAACACGAAGGTATAAATTGAGCAAAACAAAGAGCAATTAAGTTTTGAAAAAGCATTCTCCTTAATCGAGAATGCTTTTTTGTTGTGGCTGAATAAAGTTGATACCCCATCTTTATTTTCATTTTTGAAAAGTTGGTATTGCTAATAGTAAATAGAAGAGTAAAACATATTGAAAGGGACAAGTTTAAAACTGTAACAAAACAGTTATTTAGTAAAACATAAATAGAGCACACAAATAAGTATGCTCTAAGAAAAAAGGTGGTACAAGTGGAGTGTTGCGTGAAATGCACAAATAATAATCAGATTTTTTATGAGTGTATTTTTAATATTGTATGCTTTACTTGTTTTTTAGGAGCCTGTCATGTAAGAGAATGTGTAGGTGATTATTTTATGAAAGTAATTGCACACCTTTACATTTTTAGGAGGATGTTTCTATCAAAAAAGATAAACAATGGAACAAATGAAACTTGTATCTTGTCTATATATTGAAACCATAATAAAAGTGAGGGCAGTTTTATGTTTATTCAAATAAGTTTGAGGTGTGGAAATGGAACAGACGTTTATTGAAAAGTGTAATCATGATGAGCTGGACGATATTATAAAAGACTATTGGCAAGATGTATGGAATTATTCATTTATTATTACGAAAGATCCACATTTATCAGATGATATCACGCAAGATGTATTTATAAAGGTATTTAAAAATTGGAATTCATTTCGAAAGGAGTCATCTATTAAAACGTGGATATTAAAAATTACAAGAAATACGGCAATAAACTATTTGAAATCCTCTTATTTTAAAAGGATATCTTTAATAGGATTTTTTAATGACGATAAGCAATCCCAGTCGGCAGAACAAGAATTTTTTAAGCAAGAAGAAATGAATGATGTGTGGAAGGTTGTATTAAAACTACCTAAAAAGCATCGTGAAATAATAATATTGGATGCAAAATATGAATTATCTTATGAAGAAATGGCTGAAACGTTAGGAGTTTCCATTGGAACTGTGAAATCTAGATTAAGTAGAGCAAGAAGTAAGGTTTCAAAATTAATAGGGGAGGGTAGTAGTGATGAAAAATAAAAAAAATCCTGACTGGTATAGTAAATTAAAAAACGGCCCAATGGAACAACGTAAAGATGAAAAAGAATATATTTATAAAATAAAGCAATCTATATACAAAAGTAATGAGGTAGATTCTTCAAAACAGACAAGACCATTTCGTAAAAAAGCATTGCCAATTGTAGTGGTTTTAGCTTGTACATTTTTATTTTTTATTGTTCAACAACCTTGGATTGATGATAATAAATCACCGGTACAAAGTAGTACTCAAATTAAGCCTAAAACAAAAGATGAGTCTGCTCAAGATCCATCATTAAAACAATTTATGAATGAACTATATCAAAGTACAAGTTCAAAAAATGAAAATGAGCTGTACAAAGCGCTAAATGATGAAGTTCTATTTAAAGGGAAGAGTTATAAGAAGGATGAAATGAAGTTTGATGAAGATATTTTTCATGAGTTGCAAGTCGCTCTTACAATGGGAGGAGAGTTTGCAAATGATACAAAGCAAGTATACAAAGTACCAAGTGGATTGACAGAAAGTAACCAACCAAAGCAAGCGCATTTTATATATGCAACTGTTATTGGAAATAAAACAAAAATTTTAGCTGAACCAAAGCGAGAATCGCAAGTTTTATATGAAGTATCTAATGAAATGGTCAAAGCTTGGATTCCAGAAAAAGTGCAGAATGATGGATATATAAAAATATCGACAATTAACGGTAATACTGGATATGTACAAAAAGAGTATGTATTAACTGATATTAAATATTCATTTATGTTCGAAAAGAATAATGAAGGTATATGGAAAATTATTAATATAGATTCTATATGGTAAAAGAGGAAGGTTCACTTTAATGAACCTTCCTCTTTGTTTTTATTCTCTTTTTGAAGAGTATTCCAAGACTCTAAAATTTCTGATGTAACGAGAGCAGCAATGTTTTTTTCTGAATTACTACCAGGAATAACGACAGAAACGGCAATCTGTGGATCTTTGGTAGGAGCATATGCAATGAAAAGAGAATGATTGATTACTCTTTCTTGTTCATTTGGAGAACCGGTTATACCCGTTTTACCTGCGACATCAAAGGGCAATTTTTTAATCTCCTCTATATTTTGACTCATTCCACCTTGCACGACACTCCAAAAGTTCATTGGATAACGATTTGAACTTTCTAAAATTGGTTTAAACTTTTTTATTTCCTCACCATCTTGAGCAATAATAGCACTTGCGATTTGAGGTTTATATTTATCACCTTTCCTTGCCAAAGTTGCTGCATATTGAGCAAGTTGAAGAGGAGTATGCACTTCATTTCCTCCCCAAGAGGCATTTAATAAAGCGGAGATTCCATTCTCAAACTTATTAGAAGGATGGAATTCATATTGTCCGTCTTCTTCAAAGGGTAAATCAATCCCAGTTTTAGAACGAAGGCCAAATTGCTTTAAATACTCTGTCCATATATGTGCCACTTTTTCTATATTCCCATTATTTTGGTTGAATAAGGGCAAAGCTACTTTTGCTGTCATAAATGTGTTAGATGAATTAATGATAGCCTGCCTCGGTGTAATCTCACCTGTTGGCGTTCCAGGTGCATTCGTAATGTTATTTTGATTATCATACTGAAAAGTACCCTTATCTAAATAAGTATCTTCAGGTTGAAAAAGCTTTTCGTTTAATCCAATTAAAATAGTAAGTGGCTTTATAGTAGAAGCCATATTTACATAAGATTCACCATACTTTAATTTTTGAATTGCTTTATTTTGCGAAAGTGATTTTATGTTTTCTTTTTTAGGTGATACATGTGTATGTAATATATTTGGATCAAAAACTGCCGAGTTGGCCATAGTTAAAATTGCGCCAGTTTTTACATCGCTCACTACAGCATAACCAGCTTTAGCATCAGGTGTTTTGTTAATTTGAGATCTTAATGCTTCCTCTGTTTTTTGCTGCAACTTAGAATCTAAAGCTAGCCGGACATCTTTTCCATTTTGTATTTTTCGGATGTTCCAAAAGAACTTTTTATTATTCATTTTAAAAATTAGAGTTTTTCCTGGTTTTCCTTTTAAATCATTTTCATATTGCAACTCGATCCCGCTTTTTCCAACAGGTCCATACTTAGAATTAAGGTCATTTTCTACATACCCAATTAGCTGTGAACCAACTTCGTGTTTAGGATAATATCGAATCCATTCATCTTTAATTATTACATTATTGGGTTTGTTCTTGTTTATGAATGTAAGTTCACTCTCATTTATGTCAGAGTATAACGGTAAATCATTCATAGTTTGCTTTTTACAAGATTGTTGTAATTGTGATTTTATGTCCTCTGCCGAAATGTCATGTTGAAACTCGTTTGAAAATTGATTAAAAAAAGCTAATGTGTTTGAGGTATCTTGATTCGATACCTTTTCATCATTAGAAGTGCAATATAGAGACTTAACTTTCTTATTTGTAGCTAGTATTACACCATTTTGATCGGAAATTTTTCCTCTTTCAGCTGAAGAAGTTGCGATAGTAATTGAGATGAAGTTGATTTTTAATAAAATTAGTAAAATCAAACCTACAATAGAAAGAACCGCAAAAAATCTCCATCTTTTTATATGTAACATATAACCCTCCCTTATGTAGCCTATTTCATCTTATAGTTAATTATTTTTTTTGTAAATGTGGAACAACTTTATTGTTTAGGTTGTCTATTAAGTATTACAGCATGAAGAAAGGAACCATCAGTATGAAAATTTACTAGCAAGTCTATATGTAAGTTTAATAAGAGTCATTATACAGTGTAGCATTTCTAATGCAAGAGACAAAAAAATAGAGAGAAAACAGAAAGGGAGAGTTATGAGTTACGTAGCTAAACGAAAAGGAATGGATGCTTACAAGGAGTAGGCAAAAAATTGAGACGATATTTATAACCGGTCATCGGTATCTAATATAAAAGGAATGCTTTTAGTATTTGCAGTAATTCCTGAAAGGATTAAATGGAGGATTTATGAAAAAACAAAAAGAAAAAAAGCAGCAGACATATATATCTATTCGATTAAATATAATGTTCCTTTGCATATTTCTACTATTCTCAGCCATTATTATGCAGCTAGGAAAAGTACAAATCGTTGAGGGAGAGGCTTATAAGAACCAAGTGGAGAGCAGTCAAAATGAAACAACTAGTATACCAGTTCCACGTGGACAAATACTAGATCGAGAAGGGAAAGCAGTCGTTAATAATAAATCTCTTCGCACAATTACGTATACAAGGGTGAAAGGAATTACGAGTGAAGATATTTTAAAAACAGCAAAAGACTTAGCGAAAGTACTTGAAATGCCCGAACAAGATATAAATAAGTTAACTGAAATCGATAAAAAAGATTTTTGGATGCAGTTGAATACGAAACGTGCGGAGACAAAGATTACTAAAAAAGATATAGAAAAGTTTAAAGAAAAGGGAATAGAGGGAAAAGAGTTAGGTAAAAAAATTGATGACTTAAGACGAAGTCGCGTTACAGAAGTAGAATTGGCAGAATTAACAGCACAAGATTTAAAAGTGTTAGCTATTAAAAGTAAAATGAGTTCAGGTTATCAACTGACACCACAAATTATTAAAAAAGATGTAACAGATGAAGAGTATGCACGGATAAGTGAAAAGCTTATGGAGTTCCCAGGAGTAGATGCAACGGTTGATTGGGAACGTAATTACGTAAATGGTAATTTATTTCGTTCCGTGTTAGGTAATATTACAAGCAGTGAAGAAGGATTACCGAAAGAAAACTTAGATTCTTATTTGGTACGTGGATATAACCGTAATGATCGTGTAGGAAAAAGTTATATTGAACAACGATATGAAGATGTATTACACGGTACAAAAGAAGAAGTGAAAAACATTACTGATAAATCAGGAAATATTGTTAGCACAGAAATAATCTCTAAAGGAAAAAGTGGTAATAGTTTAACATTAACGATTGATATGGAATTACAAAAGAAAGTGGAAGAAAGTATAGAGAAAAATTTGAGGGCTTTTAAGAGTTCAGAGCCACTGTTGGACCGAGCTTTTGTCGTCATGACGAATCCAAATAATGGACAGATTTTATCTATGGCAGGCAAAAAGATTGTAGAAAAAGAAGGGAAAATGGAGATTGAGGATTTGGCATTAGGTAACATGACAACTTCGTATGAGCTAGGGTCAGCTGTAAAAGGTGCTACTTTATTAACTGGATATGAGACAGGGGCAATACATCCAGGAGATCAATTTTATGATGCACCTATGAAATTTAAAGGTACACAAGCTAAGAAATCGTGGAATGTATCCGGATTTGGTAATATTAATGATTTACGAGCTCTACAAGTATCTTCGAATGTATACATGTTCCAGACAGCTTTAAAAATTGCGGGAGTTAATTACGTACCAAATGGCTCATTGGATATTAAACAAGGAGCCTTTGATACGATGCGTTATTATTTCAAGCAATTTGGTTTAGGTGTCCCAACAGGTATTGATTTACCGAATGAAATAACTGGACAAACGAGAACAGTAGATAGTCAACCTGGTTTTTTACTAGATTTTTCTATCGGTCAGTATGATACGTATACGCCATTGCAATTGGCACAATATATTTCAACGATTGCGAATGGCGGTTATAGAATGCAACCACAAATTGTACAAGAAATACGAGAACAATCAATAAAAGAAGAGGTTGGTAAAGTTATACGCTCCATAGAGCCTGTCGTATTAAATCGAATTGATATGAAGACAGAACATATTGATCGGATAAAAGAAGGGTTTAGATGGGTATTCCAAGAAGGTGATGGAACTGGCGTGAAGCATTTCAAAAATGCTTCATATAAACCAGCAGGAAAGACAGGGACAGCTCAAACTGTATATGGTGGAGATGATCCAATTGGTAGAAATGCAAAAGGAGAACGTATGGAATGTTACAACTTAACATTAGTTGGATATGCTCCATATGATAATCCAGAAGTGGCATTTTCTATTGTAGTCCCATGGCTTCATGATGATAAAAGTGGAATTAATTCTATAATTGGAAAGGAAGTTTTAGATGTATACTTTGATTTAAAACAGCAACGTATACATGGTGAAGCTGCTAGTACAGATAGTTCTAATCAAAATTAGTAAAATGTGAGTATTTTTCTTAGGGGAAGTGACCCTGTTTATATAAAAGCCTTTATAAGTTAAAGGAAGATTTGAAATAAGAGATGGCAACTACCACAGTTGCTATCTCTTACTTTTGTTAATATTTTGGCTACTGTTAAAAAGGTTTTAAATTTATGGAACAAACTTGTTTCTTAGGTGGTCTATTATGTGTACGTATAAAAACAGGTTTTTAAATAGGATACAGTGTATTGAATTTACTACTTGTTTTCAGTATTGAAAATTTGAAAGGAATGATGATTTTGAAAAACAAAAGGATGCTAAAAATAGGAATATGCGTTGGTATATTAGGTTTAAGTGTTACAAGCCTAGAAGCTTTTACAGGAGGGTCACTGCAAGTTGAAGCGAAAGAAAAGACTGGACAAGTGAAACATAAAAATCAGGCGACGCATAAAGAGTTCTCTCAACTTGAGAAAAAATTTGATGCTCGATTAGGTGTATATGCGATTGATACTGGTACAAATCAAACAATCTCTTATCGACATAACGAAAGATTTGCCTTCGCATCAACCTACAAGGCGTTAGCCGCAGGAGTATTACTACAGCAAAACTCAATTGATACATTAAATGAAGTCATTAAATTTACGAAAGAAGACTTAGTTGAATATTCACCTGTTACAGAGAAACATGTAGATACTGGAATGACACTAGGAGAAATTGCTGAGGCTGCTGTTCGTTCAAGTGATAATACTGCAGGGAACATTTTATTTAATAAAATAGGCGGACCTAAAGGATATGAAAAAGCGCTTAGACAGATGGGTGATCGGATTACTATGGCTGATCGCCTTGAAACAGAGTTAAACGAAGCTATTCCAGGAGATATTCGTGACACTAGTACAGCGAAAGCCATTGCTACTAATCTGAAAGCTTTCACGGTCGGAAATGCGCTTCCAGCTCATAAACGTAACATTCTTACAGAGTGGATGAAAGGAAATGCTACAGGAGACAAACTTATTCGTGCAGGCGTACCAACTGACTGGATAGTTGGAGATAAATCAGGAGCTGGAAGTTATGGGACACGAAATGATATTGCTATCGTATGGCCGCCAAATAGAGCACCCATTATCATCGCAATTTTATCTAGTAAAGATGAGAAAGAGGCTACCTATGATAATCAACTCATTGCAGAGGCAACTGAAGTGATAGTTAAGTCTCTTAAATGATAATTCCTCAATTCTTTATGTAACGTAATTGAAAATATGAACCTAGAAAGCGATTCTTTTCATGTGAAAAGAATCGCTTTTTTGTATTTCTATAATGAATAGTAAGTATATAAGTAAAAAATTTTATTACATAGACATTCTATCCCCTAGAGTGCATGAGGGGAGTTTTCTCCTGTGGTGTTCGTAGTAACAATATTATTATTTATACGATAATAATATTGTTGGCGTATGTATGCTAGTTACTCCTAGATGGATATGTAATTTTACATATCCATCTAAAAGACACATATGCGTCAATTACTATTAAATTATATTAAAATCATTTTTGGATGAGGGATTGATATAGGTTTTGGTGAATAAAAGAATTTTTATGTTTAATTATCATAGTATAATTATTTCACTTTATGAAATGAAATTTGGATTTAACTTTTTTAAATATAATATTTTATAATTTGAATAATAAATATCTGAAAAATCAAATTTAATAAAAGCGATTTTCTGGTTTACTTATGAAAAACATAGTGTTTAAAATGAGGGGGAAGTAAGGTCCTTATATTCTTTCAAAAATAAATAAAAAACGAGATGGAATTACTTTTTTGAAAAAATCTCTATCCTCAAGTATGTGTGAAGAAATCCTAACGTTAGGTTGTACAACATTTACGATTAAAACTGTAAAAAACAATAGTGAAGAGGTGTACGGAATGAAGAATAAAATTATGACAGGGTTTTTAATAACATCAATCGTTACTGGAGCGACTATTCCTATCAATACTCTCGCAACGCCAACCGTTCAGGCAGAAACGAAACAAGAAAATATAGATATTTCCTCAGCATTACGAAAAATAGGTGCACACTCCAAATTAACACAAACCTTTATAGATGGAGCCTTAGCGAGTCCGAATGTGCAACTTGAAGAAGTTCCATCTTTAAATACAACTCAATTTCTAATTAAACAAGATATGAAAGAGTGGTCCTCAGAACTATATCCAAAATTAATTCTACTAAATTCAAAAAGTAAAGGATTTGCAACCAAATTTAATAGCTATTATCCAACATTAAAAGGATTTGTAGATAATAAGGAAAATAAAGAAGGGTTTTTAGATAGACTGGAAGTTCTTCAAGATATGACTATAACAAACCAAGAAAACGTGCAACGTCAGATTAATGAGTTAACAGATCTTAAACTACAGGTAGATAAGAAACTGAAAAATCTTGATACAGATGTGGTAAAAGCACAAAGTGTACTTAGTTCAGAGGGAACAGGAAAAATAGACAAATTAAAAAATGAAATGCTAAATACAAAAAAATCAATTCAAAATGATTTAGAGCAAATAGCATTATTACCAGGAGCTTTAAATGAACAAGGGCTAAAGGTATTCCAAGAAATTTATAGTCTATCAAAAGATATCATTGAACCGGCTGCTCAAACCGCAGTAGTGGCGTATAACAAAGGAAAAGAAATAAACAATGCTATTGTAGAAGCAGAGAAGAAAGCAGAGCAAGAAGCAACAGAAAAGGGAAAATCAGTTATAGAAATTGAAGCTGCCAAAAAAGAAGCGCGTGAAGCGATAGAGAAAAGTAAAAAAGGTGAAATTGCTGCAGCTGCGGTTACCAAAACGAAAGAGTATGATCTTATGAAAGTGATTGATCCTGAAAAAATTAAAAAAACATATAGTACCTTTGCCGAAATTAATAAACTAACAGCAGAGCAAAGAGCATATTTAAATGATTTAGAGAAACAAAATCAGACATTATATGACTTAACAACTAAATTAACAGTAGCAGATTTACAAAAATCAATGATTCTTTTCATGCAAAATGATTTGCATACATTTGCTAATCAAGTAGATGGAGAAATTGAGCTAATGAAACGTTATAAAGAGGATTTGAATCTAATAAATAATAGTATTACAAAATTATCGACTGAAGTTGATACGAATAACACTCAGTCTCAAAAAGATACATTAAGACGACTAAAAAATGTAACAAATCAACTCGAAGAACAAGTTAATAAATTTTAACATTAAGAAATAAGGTTTAATGAAAAAATTATAACGCAACTGGAAATAAGGAGGAGAATTAAAAAATGAAATTTCCATTTAAGGTCATAACTTTGGCCGCTTTAGCAACGGTTATAACTGCTACGAATGGTAGTACTATTCACGCACTTGCACAAGAACAGACAGCACAAGAACAGAAAATAGAAAATTATGCGTTAGGACCTGAAGGGTTAAAGAAAGTGTTGGCTGAAACAGGCTCTCATATTCTTGTAATGGATTTGTACGCAAAAACAATGATTAAGCAACCGAATGTAAATTTATCCAACGTTGATTTAGGTTCAGGAGGGGGAGAATTAATCAAAAACATTCACCTGAATCAGGAACTGTCACGAATCAATGCAAATTACTGGCTAGATACAGCGAAGCCAAACATTCAAAAGACAGCACGTAATATTGTAAATTATGATGAACAATTTCAAAATTATTACGACACACTAGTAGATACTGTAAAAAAGAAAGATAAGGGGGGCCTCAAAGAAGGAATAGGGGATTTAATCGGTACAATTCATACAAATTCAAATGAAGTTACGGAAGTTATTAAGATGTTAGAAGCTTTCAAAACAAAGTTGTATACAAATACTGTAGATTTTAAAAATAATGTTGGAGGTCCAGATGGACAAGGGGGATTAACGGCTATATTAGCGGGAAAACAAGCACTAGTCCCACAACTTCAGGCCGAAATTGAGAATTTACGTTCTACGCAGAAAGCACATTTTGATAATGTATTAGCCTGGTCAATTGGTGGTGGATTAGGAGCAGCTATTTTAGTTATTGGAACGATTGCAGGAGCGGTAGTAATTGTTGTGACCGGTGGCACAGCGACACCAGCTGTTGTTGGTGGTCTAACAGCTCTAGGGGCAGCTGGTATCGGTTTAGGAACAGCAGCTGGTGTTACGGCATCTAATCATATGAACTCTTATAATGAAATTTCTAATAAAATCGGAGAATTAAGTATGAAAGCCGATCTTGCTAACCAAGCAGTTATTTCACTTACTAATACAAAAGACACGTTGACATATTTGTATCAAACAGTGGATCAAGCAATCATGTCTCTAACGAATATTCAGCAACAATGGAATACGATGGGAGCAAATTATAAAGATCTATATGATAATATCGACCAAATGCAAGAACATAAACTTTCTTTAATACCTGATGATTTAAAGGCTGCAAAACAAAGTTGGAATGATATTCATAAGGATGCAGAATTCATTTCAAAAGACATTGCTTTTAAACAAGAAAAAACAAATTAAAAATCAATATATATGTATAGGAGGAATTAAAATGAATAAAAACTTTCCTTATAAACTAATTGCTGTATCGACATTTTTAACTGTGACAACAACTACTGTAGTTTCTCCAGTGGCAGCCTTCGCAAGTGAAAGTAAAATGGAACAAACTAGTACCGAAGATATATCTCTTTCTGTAAACAGCGAAAAGATGAAAAAAGCTTTGCAAGATGCTGGGGTATTTGCAAAATCTATGAATGATTACTCTTATTTGTTAATTAAAAACCCAGATGTTAACTTTGAAGGAATTGACATTAAAGGATATACAAATCTACCTAGTCAAATTCTACAAGATCAAAAGAATGCAAGAGAGCATGCTACAAAATGGGATTCACACATAAAAAAACAACTTTTAGATACACTGACGGGGATTGTAGAGTATGATACTAAATTCGACAATTATTATGACACATTAGTAGAAGCGATTAATGAAGGGGATGCAGACACATTAAAAGAAGGCATTACAGATTTACAAGGTGAGATTAAACAAAATCAAGCATATACACAGAATTTAATACAAGAACTAGCTAAGTTAAGAGATAGTATTGGAGAAGATGTCCGGGCATTTGGAGGTCATAAAGATATTTTGCATTCGATTCTGAAAAACCAAGCATCTGGAATTGATGAAGATGAAAAGCGCCTAAATGAAGTTTTAGAGCAAGTTAGACATTTTAAACAAGTAGAATCAGATGGAATAATAACTGTATCAATTCCCTCAATTCCTACGTGGATTGCTGGTGGTGTAATGATAGGGGTAGCAAGAAATAATTTAGGTACGTTAGAGCCGTTGTTAGCACAATTACGTCAGACTATAGATTATAAAGTAACATTAAATCGTGTAGTTGGTGTTGCGTATAATAATATTAATGAAATGCACAATGCGATTGGATCGGCTATTAATGCACTTACCTATATGTCTGCACAATGGCATGATTTAGATTCTCAATATTCGGGAGTGCTTAGTCATATTGATAAAGCATCCCAAAAAGCGGATCAAAATAAATTCAAATTCCTAAAACCTAATTTGAATGCAGCGAAAGATAGTTGGAAAACATTGAGAGCGGATGCGTTTACATTAAAAGAAGGGATAAAAACATTAAAAATGGATCCTGTTTCTTCAAAAAAATAGCGGAATACGGTATTTGTTGCAAGGGCATTTATACAGTTATAAAATGATTTTTTGTTCTTTATAAATTGAAAAGACGGAGGTATAATCAGGCCTCTGTCTTTTGTTTTATTGAAATATTTTTATAATTCCATCCTATATGTAGAAAGTAGTTATACAAGTTTGAATTTTTAAGGTGAATAATTTTTATGAATTTTTCCGTAAAACCTAATCTATGATTAGTGAGCTTTATATTCTTATTTTCCTAATTGAATACTTTTATACAATTAGATGGAAGTTAAGAATACTAAATCAAAACATAATAGGTTGTTATTGATGAGTTTATCGTAAAGTTGTTATTTTATGTGTCATCAAATAACATTTATAAACAATTAGAAATAAAGAAAAGGAGACTATTATGAGAAAAAATAGAGTATTAGATACAACATAAATAGCGTAAATAATTTTTGGTGTAAAAAAATAATAAATAAAATAATAATCCTTACATGCACTAAGGAAAAATGAGGGAGATAATATGGGGAATAATTCAAAATATAAAACTATAAAAATACTTGCAGCTACTGCTACAGTAACTATGCTTGCGACTGGAATGATTTCTTCATCAGATGTCTTTGCAGAGGAAACAAAGCAGCAAAAAAAATTATCAACATCACTGCAAGAGGGAAAGTCAGTTAAATCAGAAAACAGAATATATACAGTCCCAGGAAAAGGGGATGTTGAGATACTGAAACAACAGGAAAGAAAAAGTATGGCATTTAGTCCATATGAACCCACTGGTTTATATGCAAAGCCAAATGAACAAATAACGATTAATGTAGAAGGAAATCAAAATATTCAAGCATACATTGGAACGTATTCGTATGATGCTTCTTGGAGAGAAGATTCTAAAATAAAATCATTTACATTAAAACCTGGTATAAACACAATCCAATCTCCAAATGGGGGGATGATTTATTTTTATAATAAACAACAAGGTGGCACTATTCGAACAACAGTCACAACGGGTGGAGCGACTACTCCTTTCTTTGAACTGGGCAAACATACGAAACAAGATTTAATAAACATGCTGGACCAATATCCAAATGCACATGCAGTGGAGTTAAAAGGAGAACGTGTATTAATTACGGCCAGCCCGGCACGTGTTAAGAAATATTTGTTAGGTTCTAATACAGATCCTGTACAACTCTTAAAAAAGATGGATGAAGCTACTCGAATTCAAGACAAAGTAGCTGGATTATCTGAAGAACAAGCAGATAAACATTATATTCATTACGTAGAAGAAAATCATTCTCCTGATTATTATATGTATGCAACTTCTTATCGAACCGCATATGTGGGAGACGCAATCCAATACGTGTTAGATATTAATAAATTTATAAAAGATGGTTGGGGTCCATGGCATGAGGCAGGGCATTTGAGACAGCAATCACCTTGGAAGTTTTATAATATGACAGAAGTACAAAATAATATTTACAGCCTTTCTGTAGAAAAAGCATTTACATCTAATCAACCTTTTAGATTGCAACAAGAGGGTGCTTATACTAAGGCATTTCAATACTTAGAACAATCTAATAAAAATTATGATGAAATTAGTGATGCTTTTGTTAAGCTTGTTATGCTTTGGCAACTAAAATTAGCATATGGAGAAGACTTCTATCCTAAACTGCATCA
Organism: Bacillus sp. BB081; assembly: GCF_008368895.1. Lineage (NCBI taxonomy): Bacteria > Bacillati > Bacillota > Bacilli > Caryophanales > Bacillaceae > Bacillus > Bacillus sp. BB081. The sequence goes on along the minus strand of NZ_QOZX01000111.1, from coordinate 2,641 downwards.
ATTGTATAGAGATATGCCTTCTGATGAACTTCCACAAACAGATGAAAATAAAAAACAATTATTTATGATCTCAGCATCAAAAGTAGCCAAACAAAATTTGATGCCTTTCTTTGAGAAGTGGGGATTACGTCCAAATAATGATACCATTCAAAAAGTGGCTGCATTAGGATATCCAATTTTAACAGCAGAGATTTGGAAGGGTACTGATTCTAATCCGATTAAACCAAATGTGCCTAATGCAAATAATATTTTAGAAGGAAGACAGTTTGCATGGTCAATGAAAGGAATTAGTGATTTCGAGTTTGCTAAAATCAATTTCAATAAGTCGGCAGAAGAAATGCAAGTGGACTTAAAAGCAGGCGTACCGCATCACTATTTTAATGAAACATATGCGAGTATTAAAGTACAAAATGCATCAGGCAAAGTAGTATACAAGAAAGACATTTATGGAAACAAACAACAAAATGCTGAATCGCAAAAAGTTCCAGTTAAAGTAGGGGATTATATTGAGTTAACACATCTAGAAGGTGTGCATAGAGCTACTTTAACAAATATAGATAATAGTAAACAAGAAAGCTTTGGAAAAAAAGCAATGTACGAAGTTACAAAAGAAGGCCTGAAAAAAATAGAAAAAATGCCAGAATCAACAATTTTAGATGGGAATCAATTTGCATGGTCACTAAAAGGAATAAGTGATTTTGAGTTTGCTAAAATCAATTTCAATAAGTCGACAGAAGAAATGCAAATGGACTTAAAAGCAGGCGTACCACATCACTATTTTAATGAAACATATGCGAGTATTAAAGTACAAAATGCATCAGGCAAAGTAGTATACAAGAAAGACATTTATGGAAACAAACAACAAAATGCTGAATCGCAAAAAGTTCCAGTTAAAGTAGGAGATTATATTGAGTTAACACATCTAGAAGGTGTGCATAGAGCTACTTTAACAAATGTAGATAACAGTAAACAAGAAAGCTTTGGAAAAAAAGCAATGTACGAAGTTACAAAAGAAGGTCTGAAGAAAGTAGAAAAAATGCCAGAAACAACGGTTTTAGACGGGAATCAATTTGGCTGGTCTTTAAAGGGATATAGTGATAGAGAAATCGCAAAAGTAGATTATAATAGGGTAACAGAGAAAATGCAGGTGAATTTAGAAGCAGGTGTACCACATTCTTACTTTAATAATACGTATGCAAGTATTAAAGTACAGAATTCATCCGGTAGTGTTGTGTACAATAAGGAAATAGTGGGAAATAGACAACAAACTGCTGAAAGCCAAGTGGTGCCCGTAAAAGTGGGAGATTACATTGAGTTTACCCATATAGAAGGGGAGGCAGTAAATGAAAAGACACGGGCTACACTTACTAACCTTGAGAATAATAAACAAGAATATATAGGCAAAAAAAGAATCTATCAAGTTACTTCAACGGGATTAAACAAAATAGATTAACATGAAGAACATTTAAATTATTAGTTAGATACTAAGTAGTCGTTCATTATGAACGGCTATTTGGCTTTTATTTATATAAAAGTGAAATATAATCCAATGTTTAATGATTTATCAGAAGTAAAAAGGTAGGTATTATATAAAAGAAAATGAATAATTTATGCAGAGCTTGTATATGGTGTTATTATTTAACTATTCTAAAATCAATTGATAAAAATATTAAAATGTATTTATGCAGAGCTTGTATATGGTGTTATTATTTAACTATTCTAAAATCAATTGATAAAAACGCTGGAATGTTTTTTTAGAAAACAACTGACTCCATACGTGGATTAGTATTAAGATTCAAAATGTAAAATATCTAAAGACCTAAGTACAAGCACACTTTTAGCAATTAGGGTCGGCATATACATAAATATGCGTTTGAGTGGAATTTTGGATGAAAAATCCACATGCATAGTATACCAAAATATTTAAGGTCCTTCGCATGCAATATTGTATACGAAGAGTAGGTGGATATAATAGTTAACTTACTTCTATTAAAAGTGAACTGTGTTTATATTAAAAAAGTTAAACTCCAATTGAAGCTGGTTAAGATCTTAATTCTTCATAGCTACCTAATTAATCAATTTTAGCTACTGAGTAGGAAAGAGTTAATTAATTTGAAAATGATTTGAGTAGGTAAATTCTCCGTTATACTTAATTACTGCAATATATGTCCCTTTAGTATATACATTTGTAATCGGTGTTCTCTAAATTTCTAACCCTTTCGGAGTAGTAATAAATTCTGATTCAATTGTTATAAAATGTTGTAAAGAGTCGGAAGGGTTAACGTTGAAATTTTTTATTTTGGCACCAAAACGTTGAATTAAGTAGTAAGTATCTCCTTTATGAGGTATTCCATATTCCAGTCGGGTTGGTATGTACTATTCTCAGCTTCCTCCAATTCATTAATGGTTTTAAATCCCTAATCGTCATTAAAAGGATCAGAATCTGTGGTTTTAACTTCTTTTATTGGTGAAATTATTTCAATGCTAGTCATACTTTCTACTAATATTAATATGTTTCATAACATTTCATTCTCCAAAATCCATATTGGTTCCTGCGAAAGTGTATTCTAATGTTAGTATTATCCTGATATATGCGGTTGTCAAAAAAAGTTTCATAATAAGTCCTTAGCATTTTATGAAA
>NZ_QOZX01000110.1:0-4956 GCF_008368895.1 Bacillus sp. BB081 | reverse complement strand
CTATTCGGGTTCACTTCATATAAGTAGAGGTTTTTAAATTATATATGAATGAATTATGCCTTCTTAGATAAAGCAAATCGAGTTCAGGTAAACGAAGAACATAGAATACATAATTTTAACTAGACTTATTATTAGCTAGTTTATCTCCACCAACTAACTCCGCCTCAATCTGCGAAGTCTTCGATGACTCAGCCATACGCCAATACGTAATAAAGCTTATTGCGATACATCCAGCTACGTAGAAGTAGAATAGTGATTCCATTCCGATACTTTTTAGCCATAATGCGATGAACTCAGCTGTTCCACCAAATATCGCAACAGTTAGTGCATATGGTAAACCTACGCCAAGTGCGCGAATTTCAGTTGGGAAGAGTTCTGCTTTTACAATTGCGTTAATGGAAGTGTAGCCAGTAACGATAATGAGGCCGACCATCATGAGTAAGAATGCTACGATTGGTTCTGTCGTTTTTTCCATGAAGAAAAAGATTGGTGCTGTTAGTAATGTTCCGAGAATACCGAATGCCATTAATAGTGGGCGACGTCCAATTTTATCGGATAATAGCCCTGCAATTGGTTGAAGTACGACGAAAATAAGTAGTGCGACAAAGTTAATCCAGCTTACAACTTCTTTCGGCAGACCGACTGTGTTCACCATGAACTTTTGTAAATATGTTGTGTACGTATAAAATGCGACAGTGCCTCCTAATGTTAGGCCGACTACTGTTAATACTGCTTTCGGATGTTTCATAAGAGCGCGAACAGTTCCTGCGCTTTCGCGGTTTTTAGATTCCATGTTTGAGAATTGCTCCGATTCATCCATCGTGCGGCGAAGCCATAATACAGCTACTGCGCCCATCGCTCCAATAATGAATGGAATACGCCATCCCCAAGCTTTCATATCTGGTTCGCTTAGTAATTGCTGAAGAACTATTTGAACGCCTAACGCAACCATCTGTCCAGCAACGAGCGTTACATATTGGAAGCTTGAATAAAAACCGCGGCGACCACTACTAGCCATTTCAGATAAATACGTTGCGGAAGTTCCGTACTCTCCGCCGAGTGATAATCCTTGCAGTAAACGGGCGAGAACTAAAATAATTGGTGCCATAATGCCGATGCTTTCGTAACTAGGTGTACAGGCGATAATTAAAGAACCACCGGCCATAACTGTAATCGAAAGCGTTAATGCTGCCCGGCGTCCATGCCGATCCGCATAACGTCCCATTAATAAACTTCCGATAGGGCGCATTAAAAAACCAACTGCGAAAATAGCTGCTGTGTTCAGTAACTGACTCGTTGGATCGCCTTTAGGAAAGAACTCTGCTGAGAAGTAAACAGCGAAAGCAGAGTAAACGTACCAGTCGTACCATTCAATTAAATTGCCGACAGAACCTTTGAAAATATTGCCGGCGACTCGATTAGATTTTGCTTGAGCCATAATAATTCCTCCTCTTGCTTATAAATAAAATGATAATTATGAAAGCGTGTTCATTGTAGTTGAATTGTAATGTCTATAGAATAAAATCTCAATATTATGACAATTTTATTCTTTTTGTACTTTATGTACATGGAGAGTTTTAATAGTTGCTTCATTATTAGTTTTGTCATAATAATAGAAAAAAGGAGATTGATAGTTTTGAATATTTTATCAAAGGATATGAAGCATGAAGAAATCACGCAAAGTGTCATTACAAACGAAAATAGTAAGCTTAATTATTACGTTAATTTTATTTGTTGTTCTCCTATTAGCAGGAATATTTGTTTACATTCAGTCCGTTGATACGAAGCGCCAAGTGGAACAGCTAGCACTGCAAACGGCTAAATCTCTTTCTTTTATGCCAGCTATAAAAGAGGCTTTCCAAAATAACGAGTATAAAAATAACATTCAATCTATTGCGGAACAAGTTCGTGAGCAAGCTGGTGCAGATTACGTCATTATAGAAGATCGCTTTGGGGTGATGTATTCCCATTCTAATTCGGAATTGATTGGTACAAAGAGTAACAATCCATATAACTATGAAGCACTCACTTTTGGTGGCTATTATGCGCTTGAAGGAAATGGTGAAAGTGGTCCGGCTTTAATGGCGAAGGCACCTATTATTGTTCATAACGGAGACTACGATCAAGTAGTAGGCGTTGTGACAGTGGAGTTTCTAATAAAAGGCATTGAATCTAACATATTGAGCAGAACGAAAGAAATTATCCTCTTTTCCTTAGCGGTGTTACTAGTTGGAATCATTGGTGGCATTCTTTTAGCACGTAGCATCCGTAAAGATACACTCGGTTTAGAGCCGAATGAAATCGCAGCGCTATACAGGGAACGAAGCGCGATATTACTATCTATAAAAGAAGGGATTATCGCGATTGATCAAAACGGTTTTATTACGATGATGAACACATCTGCAGAAGAGATGCTACATGTAAATGATGATTATATGCAGCAGCACATTTCAAAAGTTTTACCGGAATTCAATATGGAGAGAGTACTAGAAAACGATCAAGAAATCGCATTTCAAGATAAAGTGTTTATTTTAAATAGGACACCGATACTTGAAAATAACAGTACGGTAGGAGTTGTATGTAGTTTTAGAGATAAAACAGAACTGCAAAACCTTGTGAACACAATATCTGAGGTAAGAAAGTATTCTGAGGACTTACGCGCTCAAACACATGAATTTACAAATAAGCTGTTCGTCTTATCAGGATTACTTCAGTTAGGACATTACAAAGAGGCAATTGAATTTATCCAGCAAGAATCTAACATTCATCAAAGCCAAAACCATATTTTATTCCATCAAATTCATGATGCAAAAGTACAAGCTATTTTATTAGGAAAAATCGGAACAGCGTCTGAGAAGAAAATTGATTTTCATATTGAAGGAGATAGTGCGCTTCATCCGTTACCAGACCATATAAAAGTTTCGCACCTTATTACAATCCTTGGAAACATAATCGACAATGCGTTTGATGCGGTGAGTGGACAAGAGGAAAAGAGTGTTTCCTTCTTCGTTACGGATATTGGGCACGATATTGTATTTGAAGTGATAGATAGCGGGATAGGAGTACCGGCAGAAAAAATCACGACCATTTTTCAAAAAGGATTTTCAACGAAAGGAAACAATCGTGGTTACGGACTAGCAAATGTGAAAGAAATGGTAGATCTACTAGAGGGAACAATTGAAATTCAAAACGAGAAAAATGGAGGAGCTATTTTTACAATTTACCTTCCGAAAACATTGAGAGAAAGTACATGACAAACAGGGGGATGGGCATATGTTGAAGGTTGCAATTGCAGAAGATGATTTCCGCGTCGCGCAAATTCAGGAAGAGTTTTTATCAAAAATAAAGGACGTAAAAGTGATCGGAAAAGCATTGAACGCGAAAGAAACGATGGAATTACTACAAAGGGAAGAAATCGATTTACTTCTATTAGATAATTACTTACCAGACGGAATCGGAACAGACTTATTGCCGAAAATTCATGCAGACTTTCCAGACGTTGACGTCATTATGGTTACTGCGGCAAATGAAAACCATATGCTAGAAAAAGCAATTCGAAACGGCGTAAGTAACTACCTTATAAAACCGGTCACGTTAGAAAAATTCGTTCGCACAATTGAAGACTATAAAAGAAAGAAGCAATTATTACATGGTAACAATGAAGTGAATCAAGCACTTATCGATAGTTTCTTCGGCACTTCGCAAACACAAGACATAAAAAACTTACCGACGGGTGTTGATCCGTTAACACTGCAAAAAGTGAAAGGAATTATAAAAGGATTCGAAGAGGGTATTACAATAGAAGAAATGGGAGAACAAATGGGGGCCTCCAGAACAACCGCAAGAAGGTATTTAGAATACTTAGTAGCGACAAACGAATGCACAGTAGAGTACACATACGGCATTATCGGACGACCAGAACGAAAATATCGAATAGGACGAGGACTATGAAAAAGCGATTATTACTATGTATATGGATCATGACAGGAGTAATAGCTGGTTGTTCCTCGGAAAAATCCCATACGAATAAAGTGAACATCGACAAAGTAGAAATCGTTGCGCCAAACGTTCCAGGAGCAGGATGGGACTTAACAGCGCGAGCGATGCAAAAAACGCTAACAGAAGAAAAAATCTTCACAAAACCAATCACAGTCACAAACAAAGTAGGTGGTAGTGGTGATGTCGGCTGGAAATATACGAAACAAAAAGGCGGTCACGTACTGGCGATTAACTCAAGCTTACTCGTAACGAACAACCTACTAGGCCACAGTAAACTAACATATAAAGACTTCACACCGCTCGCAACACTCGCATCGGACTGGGAAGTCGTTGTCGTACTAAAAGACTCAAATATAGAAACCGCAAACGAACTAATGGAACAACTAAAACAAAACAAGAAAAACTTCAAAATTGGCGTTGCCCCCGGCCTAGGAAACGACGATCACCTATCCTTCGTACAAGTAAGCAAAGCCTTCGGCATAAACCCTGCCGAACTACAATTCTTCGTCTACGAAAATAAAGAAAAAATCATAAACGCTCTAACGAACAAACAAATTAGCGCCGCAACCATGACCCTATCCGAAGCCGAAAAACAATACAAAGCCGGCAAAATAAAAATACTAGCCGTATCCGCACCAAAACGACTAGACCGACTACCAGAAATCCCAACCTGGAAAGAACAAGGAATCAACGTCATATTCCAGCACTGGAAAGGTATTATGGGACCAAAAGATATGACGGAGGAAGAGGTTGCTTATTGGGATGGTGTCATTAAGAAGATGGTGGAGAGTGATAGTTGGAAGGGGATTTTGAGGGAGCGGGGTTGGGAGAGTTTTTATAAGGGGAGTGGGGAGAGTAGGGGGTTTTTGGAGGAGAGTTATGATTGGTATGGGGGGATGGTTGGTGGAGCTAAAGTTGATAAGTAATTTTAGCAACCTCAACTCATGAAATATTGAT
>NZ_QOZX01000011.1:0-48451 GCF_008368895.1 Bacillus sp. BB081 | reverse complement strand
TTGTTTGTGTTGAGGTATCAGGTGTTTCTTGAGATCTGATTGTTTGTGTTGAGGTATCAGGTGTTTCTTGAGGTCTAATTGTTTGTGTTGAGGTATCAGGTGTTTCTTGAGGTCTGATTGTTTGTGTAAAAGATTTTGATGGAATAAAAAACGGAATAGGTTTTGTATCGAATAATCTGAATTTAGATTTGGTATTGTCTTGATTTGAACAGAACTTACACACATAATCCCCTCCTATAAAGGTTTGTATTATATTGTAAACATGACTTGTATAAAAGTGATAGTACAATTACCTAAAATATAGATATAACTTATATTTTTCAAACTTTTTTTATAAATTACGATAAGAGTCCTATCAAGAGGCTTGTATGTAATTAATTTCAAATTCCATACTTGATACATTTTTTGTTTATTTGAATTTTATATAACATTAAAAAATGCACTAGGAATACAATACCTAGTGCATTTTTTCACCTTGCTAATTACTCTCCTCGATCATCACTAACTGATAAAATATCACTAATTTTGACACTAATTTGGTTAGGATTTTCAAGTGCATTTCCATTATCATTACTTTCAACTTCTACGCCCTCTCCATTACCACGACGAAGTGTAACAAAGGTTTCTCCGATTCGAGTAATAAGACCTTCTACGTGAAATGAAGGCAAAAATAATACAACCCTCGCTCCTACTAATTGAAATGCGCGTAACAAAGTACGGATTTCATCTTCACGATGTTCTGCCATTTATATCATCCTTTCCTTTAAAATTTATAAAGTAGTGAAGAAGTCTTTTGGAATCCAACCTACTTACTATAAAAAAAACTAGTAAAGTAAATCTCATCTTTTTAGTACTGCCTCACTACTTTATAAGATAGATTATGTTTATTCTTGCAATTTGCTTAGACTTGCTCACTAATAATATAAATTCAAACGTCTCCCTATATTTTCAGAAAATTCAAATAATATATTCAGGGGCATTATCTGTGAAAACCTCGATACTTAACATACCAAAGATTACGATAACTTTTTATTTATTAAATTAGATAATAGAATTGAAAACAATAACGTTCTTCCTTATAAAAGTGAATTTCTCTTTTCTTGACAGTAACTAACTCTGAGTTTGCTATAATATAAAATATTTGATCTTTGCTATTATGTACTTTATATTGTGTCCAGCCATTTATTTTTGCATTAATTGTGAATTCCAATCTTTCATCATAGAAACAGTGTATTATACAGGTGCCTTTGATTTAAATACAGAATTTAGATTCAACAAATTAGTAAATATAAATTAAAAGGAGGTTCTTGCTTTTTAGTACATGCTATTATTACGACCGTTCACATAAGTGCTACCGGAAGAAGCGTAAAAAATGCGACTGTGATTGTCTTTGTGAACCTCGCTATCAAACGTTAACATCTGGACCTTTATTTCGCAATTCGGACACCGACTTCATTCAAGTTTCTGCGCTTAATCAAACAGACGAGCCACAAATTGTAACTATAGCGGTACAAAATTACCAAGATACTTGTGTTGGTGATGTATTTCCCTCTTATGAATATCTTTGTGGGGAGTTAATTAACAATGATAACGGTGGTTCAGATGATGACGTAGGCAATAAGAATGGTAATGGATAATGTATCTATTGCGAACCCGAAGGAGTAACTCCGTTTATTGGTCCAGTTACATTTACGATTCCACCTCAGCAACTTTTTAGCTTAAGGGTGTTTGCCCCCCAAGAACCTATTTTTCACAAGACCCTATATACGTAGTTCGAGTGACACAGCCAGTAAATCCGGCTATTCCAACAGACGCTGCACTACCACTAGACCCTGTCCGACTAGTTATCATAAATACATGGGGCATTAACTTTGGAGGAGTGATTCAGCAAGGGAATACGATGTTGAACGGGCAGTTTTATCCAACCGATCTCCCCAGTTGAACCCATTTAATACGTTATAAACTAAAACAAGCCGACAGGACGGCTTGTTTTTACTTCACATACACATAGGCTTCATTTGCATTTATATAGTATGTTTTTCCTTCGCTATTGTGAAATATACACCCAAAAAACGTACCCAAAGATAAGATATTATTTAAAACGAGAATATTTTTCTTCAACTAGTGTTTGTTGATAAATGTCGCAACTAGTAGTTCTCTCCACTATCCCTTAGAAATTAGCATAGTTTGTATGAATTCTATATCTAGTAGAAAGCTCTCTATCATATAAGAGTATAACAATAGGTTAATAAACAAGCAGTTTTTTTACTAAAACATAGAATAGTATGAACCCTAATTGAAGGGAGGTATAAAAGAATGTCCTGGAATAATGATTGCTGGAGTTCTAAGAAAAATCATTGTTGTGATGATTGGTGGAAATCTAAAGATAAGCACCATTGTGATGACGATTGGTGGAAATCTAAAGATAAACACCATTGTGATGACGATTGGAAGTTCAAGCGAAATAAGTGTCGTTGTAAATGTTTCTTTATTTGTTGTCATTGTAAAAAGAAACATTGTTAAGATTTTCAGTGCCAACTAAAAAGCAAAGAACATGTCTTTGGGACTGATAAATACTAGATTATAGTATACAAAAAGCTGACTAATTATAGTCAGCTTTTTAATTACTTTACTACATACACATAGGCTTCGCTTACCGTAATATAGTATGTTTTTCCTTTGCTATTGTGTACTTTATATTGCGGTGAACCGTTAACATTTACTTTCGCATCGATTGTGAAACCTAATCCTGTACCTACAGAGCCAGCAACATCTTTATTCTGCCAAGATGGAGCATCGTAGAAACGTAGATTGTTAACTTTAGAAACAACGCGCTTCCCTACAATAGAAGAATCTACAGTGCTCTTCTTACTAAATTTCACATAAGATGAATCGTTTTTAATCCATTGCTCTCCGCCAAGGTTTAACCAACCGTCCTTTTCACCCCACACAATATAGGCTTCCGGTTTATTTAACTGGCGGATTTTAGTATAGGTTGTGCCTGGCCCTTTACGTAAATTAACATTGTAACCTTCAATATAAGCAATACCATCTGTTACAGCCGTTGGAACTTCAACAGGTTTAGATGGCTTGTCAGGAACAGAAACATCAACATTAGAATTAATGCTTGATGGCGATGGGGTAGCGCCACATCGCTATCAACTTAAAAATTAATTGTTCCCCAAAACGAAAAAAAGAAACATAGAAGTGAAAAACCTCTGTGTTTCTTTTTGATAAATATATTTATTGGAAAATACTTTGAACTTTCGGGTACAGATGCTCCTTCTATCCTATTATAGAAGCTATTTTGAACGTAAGTAATTTGTAAGGAATAGGTAAGAAAAAAAAGATTTTCATTGTGTAGGATAAAAATATAAGGAGGTGTGAAAGGCGGAACAGATATGACTTATATATGAAAAACAAACCAGTAACAAGAGTGTCTCAAGGAAAAGAAGTAATTTCTGGGGTTAACATACATGTGGAAGAAGAGGGATTTACCGTTTGTTAAGACAGAATAGCGTTTGTAAAAATAATAATTATGAATATGATTACGAATTCAATTCTGACTTTTTGTCATTGGTGGAGATAATAGCTGTGTGATTAATACGAAACAGCAAGCAACTAACTTTACAATTTAAATAAAGGAGAGGGATGCTTTATGAAAACACGCAGTAAAATTACATGTGCAAGTCTATCACTTTTAATAGCTGGAAGTTCCCTGTTATACATAACACCAGCCTCAATTGTAAAAGCAGAACCCACGCAAAATGTATCTAGTTCGTTACAAACAAGTAATCAAAGCGATCGTACTTCCGTTAAGAAAGCAATGCGGGATGCACTCCAACTTGGATACCCTGGAATACTCGCTCAAATTTCTAAGGGTGGTAAAAATTGGAGCTATGCCGCCGGGATAGCGGATCTGAGAACCAAGAAACCAATGAAGGCAGATTTTCGCTTTCGCATTGGTAGTGTGACGAAAACGTTCATTGCAACAGTGCTACTTCAATTAGCTGGAGAAAACCGCTTGAATTTAGACGACTCCATTGAAAAATGGTTGCCTGGTGTTATTCAAGGAAACGGATATGATAGTAACCAGATTACTATCCGGCAGATATTGAATCATACAAGTGGTATCGCTGACTATATAAAGTCAAAAGACTTTGATATTAAAGATACAAAAAAAGCGTATACAGCTGAAGAATTCGTAAAGATGGGTATTTCTCTTCCCCCAGACTTTGCTCCAGGAAAGGGCTGGTCTTATTCAAACACGGGATACGTATTATTGGGTATCCTTATTGAAAAAGTAACTGGAAACAGCTATGCGGAAGAGGTTGAAAATCGAATTATTGAACCGCTTGAATTGTCGAATACATTTCTACCTGGTAATTCAACGGTTATTCCAGGCACCAAGCATGCCCGTGGATATGAAAGATATGACGGAGAAAGTGAGCTAAAAGACGTTACTTATTCTACCCCAGGTAGCTCGGATGGAGATGTGATTTCTACTGCTGAAGATTTAAACAAATTTTTCTCTTACTTACTCAGTGGCAAATTACTGAAGGAACAGCAACTAAAACAAATGCTTACTACAGTACCTACAGGAATAGAAGAAATCAATGGATATGGTCTTGGAATCTATGAAACTAAACTTCAAAACGGTACCTCGATATGGGGACACACAGGCGGTGTTCCAGGCTTTACTACTTTTGCTGGAGGCACACTTGGAGGCAAGCATATATTGGCCATCAATTTGAATGGCCATAAAACTAGTCATAGTCGTTCTGATCCTTTTAAAAATATTTTACTTGCTGAATTTAGCAAGTAGGTAAAAAGGAAAAACAGATAAAATTCCCCATGGTTTTTATAGTTAAAAATATACCTTTCTGGTTCAAAAAAACAACTTACTCTAAAAAACTTGGGGGTAAAACAATTTCTTAAGTTGATGGACATGTGGCGGTACCCCCTAAATTTAAAATGAAAAAAGCAATGATTATATTTTAAACCTAGTCATTGCTTTATCCATTGCATCTTGGTTAACACCTATATAACGTAACGTGACCTTCTCTAACGAGTGATTGAATATCTCCATGAGTAATGCTATGTTTTTAGTTTGCATGTACATATGATACCCGTACGTCTTTCTCAGCGTATGTGTACCTATTTCATCTAATCCAAACTCTGCCGCTGCTCCACTTAATATCTTATATGCCATGCTACGCCCAATAGGACGATTCTTCCCTTGTCTACTTTGTAATAAATACTCTTGTTCTTCTCTCTCTTCTATAAACCATTTAAGTTCTCTTTTTAATGCTGCAGTAATTTGTATTCGTTTCTGCTTCCCTGTTTTCTTTTCCCTCATAGATATATGACTGCCTACTACCTTCAATTTCAAAATGTCCGAGATTCTCAGGCCTGTATTGATTCCCATAATGAAGAGAATGTAATTACGTAAACTCTTTTCCTTAAAATAGTCTTTCAACTGCTGTATTTGCTCTGGATCACGTATTGGCTGAACAAAATTCATTATTCATTACCTCCAATTTCTTCAGTCTCATAAACTTCTAATCTAAGAGCAAAAGCAAGTTTATAAAACACTCTAGCCTTAACACGTCGATAAGTACGCTCACTCATGCCGATTTCGTTATAAACCATATAGTCACATACATCTTCATCTTCTAAATAACGCTTAATGATGATGTTTCTTTGATCCTTTCCTGCACGTCCATTACCCAAACGACTAAGAAACTGGTCAATACGAAATGATGTTTGCTTAATCCACTCGTCACGTTTACTTTGTTGAATGTTAGCCATCGCTACATCTTCTAATGGCTTTCCTACATCATTTGTAGGTCCATGATATCTAATTTCATAAGAAGGAGTGACTTTCATTTCTTCACGCATCATTCCAAACTGTCTATATAAACGTACACTTTCGAGAACACCTTCTAATTTTTTCTGCGTTGCTACTCTATCGATTTTTGGTAAGAAAGATAATTGTTTAGTCATGTAAGACCACTCCTTTTTATTATTAAATTACTTTTGTCTTAATGCTCTACGTCTACGTTCATAACGCGGTCCACGAATCCCCATTAAACCTTCAATGTCACGAGTGCTTAACTTCTCTTTTCGTTTCTTCTTAGTTTTCTTTTTTGTTTGATTCGATTGCTTTTTCCACTCACATAATTGGTCTTTTAATGCCTTCATATTTCCTTCATCTCCCTTTTCAAAATAAAAAGGACACCAATTCATAAAACAGCCTTAATCGCCGCTTTAATGAATTGGTGTCCTCTAGTTTTCTAGCCAGACTATATTATGTTTGCTTTATTTTAAAATACCAGCTTGTACAAAGATGTTTCTTCAAGCTTTATTAACTTGATACTTCTCCATTTCTTTTGTACGACGAGCAATTGCTTTTCTAATTTTTCTTTTCTTCAAACCTTTCATTCTCCTAACCTCACTTTTTATTCAAAGGATTATTTTGTTAAGTTTCTTTTATATGGGATCGTAACAGTGGCACTAAACGAACCATTAGGACTACCCCAATCCATTCCTATTATCGTTTGTTTGTGCTGTTTCTCGCCCTCCATATCAATTGCTGCTGTCATGCACTCATCACAAAAATTAACGTCAATTCCTTCATCGCTTGAATTACATGTTTCTTTGCTATACATCGGACAAATTTGAACCATTTCCCTCTACCCCCTGAATAAAATTCAATATTCCGTTCATACTATAAATGCACTTGAGTTCTGAACTTCCTTCTTAACGTTTTTCTGGAGAGCAGTTAGCTTTTACTAGCTGCTCTTTGTCTGTAAAAAGCACTCGATTAACTGAACGCACATATAATATTCTGCGTTCCTTTCTTTATAAAATAGTCGTTACAAAATGAATCTCGTCACGAGAGCACTTAATAAAGTGCTCTTTTTTCGTTTCAAACTAAAAAAATGAAATTTTTACCACATAGCTAATTGTTAAGTATTTTACGTTTATACATTATAATGGAATAGTTATTGTATATTGGCATTAAGAGGAGCGTCCTGATTAAGCGCTTCTCTTTTTTTATAAAATAGCTTTTTGTTGAAAATTTCCATTATCATTCTGTACTCTATCTGCTCCTACCGTGCCAATGGTTGTCCCATTTGCATTTTCTATTAATAAGTAAGTAGAATAGGAGGTGTAAATAGAATGTCTTGTATTGTTACAGGTTTAACACAGCCACTTTGTTTAACGCTTGTTTATAATGTTTCATCGGGTATATTAATATCTTCTACTGTTGATTGTGGAAGTTGTGCTCTAGCAACGGAATTCGATTATACTAGTAAGAATCTAGTTATAAGAGTTCCATTTACTGGTGAAGGTACTCTTATATTCAATGACAAATTCCAAGCAAGTTGCGTTACAACGAATCTAACTCAACCTTAATCAATGCTGTTTATTTCTAGGGGAAAGTAGCAGCGTAACTTCTATTTTCCCCTCTCCATCCTTTAGTAAGGTACGAAACTAGCATTTATAATTCAAATAACGATTTTGTCTTACTCCTCAACCAAATAAAACTGCGTTGAAATTAATCTATAATTTGTAAAGAGGTATATAAAATGCTCTCACCATATACATGTGTATGTTATGATCAAACTCTCCTACAACACGATGAACATTCGTTTATTCATTACTGTATTAATCCAAATTGTGAAGAAGCAAAATTGCATTTTTCTCTGGTAGAAGAGATGGGGTTGTGAACCCTATCTCTTTTTTCTTTACAATAAAAAAAGTTTGCTTTTTGATACATTTATGAAACATTCATATGTTATCTTCAGTACGTTCTTTTCTTTTTATAATGTCGTGTGAGATATACCATGACTAGAAGCCCTAGCCCCCTAATCCTAGGGCTTCTATATTTAAATAAGGATTTTAATTCAATATCCTGCTAATCATAATCACAATACAATCTGCTTCTTACCCAGGTTGTACCGAATGGAGCAGTTAATGCAAATGACTGCTCTATTTTAATTTTCATTACATAAACTTGATATTTTTGTCCATACTATATAAAACTCACGAAATATTTATAATCCTTAAATTCGTGGATGTAATGTTCTTATAGCAGTTAGCCTATGCTAGCTGCTATTTTGTATTTAGTTAAAAATAAGTTTTAGGTCTTATTCCTTTTCTACATCATATACTTTTAACCTAAACATCCAGCTCAAAGTGTTACCTCCTATCTTAAAGAGCACTTATGCATGGTGCTCTTTTTTATTTTATTTCCGCATAACATTTTCAACCCTGTTCATACTATTTTTGTAACTTAAAGTTACAAACTATTTCTGTAAGCGCGGCGTTTCTTTTGTACAACGAGCAGTTAGTTTTGTTAACTAGCTGCTTTGTTGTGTAAAAGAAAGATTTTGTTTTAAATTTACACATATCTAAAAAACATACATATAATATCTTGGGTATCCTTTTTCAATATTAGTTTTGGTTAGAGAGCACTTTTAAGAGTGCTCTTTTAATGTATTGCAATGTATAACGTTTTACATACCATAAACATAGAATGCAATGAGCACGCAAGACATAATTTTTATATAATCGTGTACATTTTTTTGTACACGGTTTTTTTATTAAATAAGAATTCAGTTTAAATTTCATCAACCTTATTGATTCCTTTTCATACATTATTATTACAAGGAATTTCATAGGTTTCTCTGGTCCAGTTACCTTGTATTCCTTGAACTCCTTGTACACAGAACCTGTTAGTTATAACAGGTTCTTTAATTTTTTCATCATACAATAACTATTTTGTTATATTCCTTGCACTTTTAAATGAGACAAGCATATGTTGTAGTATAGTGTTTCATCACTTATATACACTTCCTTTTTTCAAGAGTACATATTCGATATGTACTCTTTTTGCATCACTATAAAATAACGCTTTTGTTCAATTTAGTAATTTCTTATATAATGGAAGTTAACTAATCCAGAAGGGACTGAATTATGCGCAGATATCAATATTTTTAATCTACCCATCACAACAACATAATGGAGGTAAAAGTATTGATTACAGAATTACAGACACAAAGATTACATTTAAGACAAATGAAGGAATCTGATTCATTAAGTATGTTTAAAATATGGTCTGATCCTAACGTTACAAAATTCATGAATATAAGTAATTTCACTGATGAAAACCAAGCGAAAGACATGATTCATTTTCTCAATGAACTTGCTCAAAATAACAAAGCTCTCCGTTTTACCATTATTGAAAAAGACTCTAATCAAATTATCGGTTCATGTGGCTATAATTCCTTGGATTTCGAAAACTCAAAAACAGAAATTGGCTATGATATTTCGAAATCCTTTTGGGGCAAAAGATATGCCCCTGAAGCGATTTCTGC
Organism: Bacillus sp. BB081; assembly: GCF_008368895.1. Classification (NCBI taxonomy): domain Bacteria; kingdom Bacillati; phylum Bacillota; class Bacilli; order Caryophanales; family Bacillaceae; genus Bacillus; species Bacillus sp. BB081. Next base: position 39,065 of record NZ_QOZX01000011.1, on the reverse strand, counting down.
TCTATTAGATTATGCTTTTACACATTTGAAACTAAATCGTGTCGAAGCAAAAGTTGAACCTGAAAATGTGAACTCCATAAAAGTATTACAAAAATTACAATTCACTTTTGAAGGGACTCTAAGAAAAACTGAAATATCAGCTGGGAAGCTTATCGATTTAAATATCTATTCGAAATTAATAACAGATTAATTTTAGTCTCTCGGCCTATACTATATTGAAGTATAGGCTTCTTTAATTTTTATACAAAATTCAAATTTGGTCTTTATCAAAAACTTCAATACCATGTAAAATTTACGTAAAGATTGATATGATTCAACCTACAAGACTGCTTTTAGCGCTATACCGAGCGCTTGTGATCTACCTTGTAACTCAAGACGGTGTGCACGTTCTTTCACAGCTGTTTCTTCTGCAGCACGTACGTTGATATGCATTTTTTGAAGGTCATGCTCTAATTCATGATTCTTTTCCGTAATCGCATTAAATTCGTTTAGTAATGAATTGTGATCTTCCTCGCGAGCTTGCGATTGTTGCTTCATGCTTTCAAATGCATCTTCCGCTTCAAAGCGTGCTTTTGTTTCTTGGATGAGACCTTGCGCTAGTTTTTCTTTTATATCTTTTAATTCTCCGTACAGTTTCGATACTTTGCTTAACTCTTTTCGAAGTGCATCTTTTTCATCAAGAATGATATTTAATCGCTTATACAGCACCCCCTGAAATCTCAATTTCAATACATTCGAATTATATAATGTAATGTATTTATCATTTACAATAATTTTACAATAAAACTAAAAAAGAACACCTTAAGTCAGTGCCCTTCTTGCAAACATCAAACTTTATGTAATTGAACATATAGATAACATAAACCCTCCAAATGTAATTGCACCTAGTAATCCTAATACAAATCCAGTTATGCAAACACAATCAGCAAGACAAATGGAAGACTGAGATAATGGAACAAACGATCTACTTGTACTCGATCCATATTGTTTTATTTTCTCATAATTCATATCTAACATGAAATGTAGACATGCTATACCTTCCTCAATAGAATGAAGAGATTCTTTTTCTAATCGATCCAATAATTTACTATTAAAAGTAATTGGAAGAGGATACCGTTTATCTAATTTCATATGTTGATAAATTAATTGTAAACGAGATAATATATTATTTTTCTTTTTTTCACATGTTACTGTGTGTTTCATTTTATTAAATTCATTTAATAACAGTGTCAATTCATCTCTGTTTCCGTATAAATCCCTTGCTATTTTTCTCTTTAGTTTGTACGAATGGATAATAGATTTAAGTTCAATCATTTTAATACACTTCCTAATAGAATTTTACTTACCCCAATATTTTAAAAATAAACAGTTCTTTTAAATCTTATTTAAAATACACTCAAGTATCTTCATTTACTATCGATTAACATTACATTAACCTTACATAGTTGTAATAATTTCTTTCGCTACCCACTAACTAGAAGCAACAGATCCCTTATTTGATAGTAAAAATATAAAAAAGCAATGATTAGGTTTTAAGTCTAGTCATTGCTTTATATATCTTATCTTGATTTACAACTAAAAATCTAAATATCATTCTTTCACTTGAATGCTACATGTGTTTTTATTAAATTCTTTAATAAAAATTATATAATACTTCACTATTGGATTCCTTTTTTCTCTTATCAATATTCATATGTTACAATAGTACCAGTTGTATCAGTAGTACCATTAAAACCACTAAAACAATTAGAACAATTACCACAACTACCACAGCCGCCACAGCCGCCACAACCAAAACAACCGAAGCAACCAATACAACGGAATCCACCACAACGAAATCCACCACAGCGACCTCCACAACCTCCACAACGACCACAACCGCCACAACGACGAGCAGCATCTTCAATATAATAATATGGATATTGGTTTTGTTGGTCCCAATACACAATATTTCCAGATTGGTAATCATTAAGGCTTAACGCTTGTAGTTCTTGTTGAAACTTATTCATTTTCATGACCTCCGTTTATAAACTTCAATCTTTTCAATGCTTTCCTATATTTCTGTTCGTTAAATCTAAGTAGAAATAGCGCTATAAAGTGAAACTTTAATCAGTGGGGGTTTTGTTCATCCCCCACTGATTATTAGCCCTCACCAATCGGACGTTTACGGACAGTTGATCTCCCACCTAACTTCTTTGCTCCAACTGAATTTTGAGGTGGGAGTTTTACTGTCCGTTAACGCGGGATAAACTAAGTTCAATACGTACCCCTACAAAATATGACCTCTCACTAGATGATGTACCTTGTTCATACACCTATTTTTAGGTTATTTTTTCCATGGTCTCATTTTTATAAATCGCAAAAAGACGCACTTAGATTAATGCGTCTTTTTGCGATACTTCTTTTGTGAAATCATATACATAAGTATTATCCATACCTGTGAATAGCAATACCCCTACTCATTATCCCATTACATCTTCTACTTCTGTATTCACTGGCCACTTTTCTAAAGTATAAGCCATTTCCCAAAATGAATATTCATATTGACTGCTAATAATGAAATGCTGTTTCATTCGCTTACGGTCAGACTCTGTTACGTTTTCAGCGATAGTATCTAATCTTGTAATTTGCTCTTCAACTAGCGTACGGAACCAATCAGATCCATAAGCAGAAATCCATTCGTTATAAATTTGCTCTTCTGGCTGACACTCTTTTAAACGCTCACCAATTTCATAATACAACCAATAGCAAGGTAAAATTGCTGCAATGATATCGCCTAAATGTCCTTCATACGCAGCACGATACATATGTGAAGTATAAGCGTATGCAGTTGGAGCAGGGATAAAATTATCTTTTTCTTCTTGTGTTATCCCTAGTTTCTTCGCAAAGTTCTCATGTAAAGATAATTCCGCCTCGTATGTATTTTGAGCATAGTGTGCCATACGAGCTGTCGTTTCTAATTCTAGAGCCTTTGCAGCTCCTAAAGTTTGTACTCTAGCAAAGTGACTCAAATAATATGAATCTTGAAGCACATAATAGCGAAAACTAGCTAAATCTAACGTTCCTTCACCAAGTTGTTTTACAAAAGGGTGATGAAAACTAGCTTCCCAAATTGAATCTACTTCTTGACGTAATGATTGTGAAAATTTCATTTAAATCCCTCCAATAAAGTATAAAATTTAAGTATTTATCCACAGTTATTAAATCTTTAAAATAAAAAAACTTTCTTTACAAACGTAAAGAAAGTGAAATTGACAGTATTTATTCATAAAATAGTAATGTCTTCCCACTTCCCTACGCTAGTATTAACCAGATCAGGTACTAAGAGTCTCAAATTTCCATTTGATCTCAGCCTATAATAGGCCCCCCTAGTGGATAAATATTTAATTTTCGTATTGTATTCATCATAACATACTTCATGTTACTGTCAAAAGTATTCCTGATAGCGCTTCTTAAAATCCTTCTTCTTTTCTTGCTTTTAATGAAGTTTCAATAATCATATCTAATAGTTTACTATAATGAATACCAGCTGCATCTGCACTTTTCGGTAGTAAACTTGCTTGTGTCATCCCTGGTAATGTATTAACCTCCATTACATATGGAATTCCGTCCTTTACCATCATATCCACCCTTGCATAAACGCTGCATTTCAATGCTTTATAACAAGCCAGTGACGCTTTGTTTACATGCTCCTTCAATTCAGCTGGAAGTTCGATAACTTCTTCAATTGTACTAACATCATCATATTTTGCATTGTAATCAAAGAACTCAGCTGCATGTCGGATTGAAATAATAGGTAACTGTTTTCCATCAAAAATTGAACATGTAATCTCATCACCTTTTATATACTTCTCTATTACTACTTCAGAATCCCATTCAAACACAGTTTCCAGCATTGAAATTAATTCATCTTTATCATATACAATCTTTACCCCAACACTTGATCCACCAGAGTTTGGCTTTACCACTAACGGAAATCCTAACTTATCTAATTCATCAAGATTTAGATCCGCCATTTTTGTAAGTTCAATCCAATCGGGTGTTTCTATACCTTCATAGCGTAAAATCTTTTTCGAAATATTTTTGTCCATACATATACCGCTAGATAACATATTGCTCCCGCTATAAGGAATACCTAAACTTTCAAGCGTGCCTTGAACCGTCCCATCTTCCCCGTATTTTCCATGTAATGCGAGCAGCGCAAAATCAATGTCTTTCGCTTTTTCGATTAAATCCATTTTTTCATTTAACGTAATTGGTACGATTTCATATTTATTTTTATCTAAATTTGCAATCATTTCATTTCCAGTCATAATTGATACTTGTTTTTCAGAGGATACTCCACCCATAATAACGCCAATTCTCATTTCCTCAACTCCAAATTTCATTTTTTATTGTATCACCGATTATTTTGATTCCACGAACTATTTCTTCTTCTTTCAGACGTGAAAACCCTAATCGAAAAGTAGTCGCTCCTCCTCCATCAGAATAAAAAACATCTCCAGGAGAAAATGTAACCCCTTGCTCATAACACTTTTGTAAAAGTGTGCGGGCATGAATTTTTTCTTCTAACTCTATAAATAAATGAAGTCCACCATCACCGGTCATTCTTTGAAACGGAATGTACTCGTTACACGCCCCAACAGCTAACTCATATTTTTTCTTATAAACTGATCTTGCCTTTTTTAAATATTTTTCAAAATATCCTTCATGTAAATATTGAAATAGAACAGCTTGATCTAACGTAGATGTGTGAATCGTTCTTGCTCTTTTTACACTTTCTAAATGATGAATCAGTTCTTTATCTGCGATAATCCAGCCTACACGTAAACCAGGAAAAAGTACCTTTGAAAAGCTACTAATATAAATTACATTATTACCAGCGCCAGCAAAAGTTAATAATGGTGCTAAATGTGAACCTGAATAACGTAGCTCTTCATTAAATCCATCTTCTATAATAGGAACCTTATATTTTGAGAATAATCTCATCAGTTCCGTTCTTTTCTCCGAACTCGTAACAATACCGGTTGGATTATGATAGGAAGGAATTAAATACGCGAAATCAAACTCTTTTTCACGCAAACTTTTTTCTACTTCGTTCGTATCGATGCCATCTTCATTCATATTAATTCCGTGAACTTCAAGTCCATGTAAACGGAAAAGCTTCAATGCAGCATGGTGAGTTGGATTCTCACAAATAACCCGCCCTGATTTCTTCGATAACGAGGATAGTACGATGTCTAATCCTTCTGTAAATCCATTTGTAATTAAAATATCTTTGTTCGAAATATCTACACCTTTCATTTCCATATAATGAAGTAGATAATTCATTAAAGGTCTATAACCTTTTGCGTATCCGTAGTTTAATACGACATCCCCTTCAATGGACATACGAGTAAGAAAAGCTCTTTTGAAATTTTCCACATCAAATAGCTTTTCGTCCGGAGCAATGCTATTAAAAACAATCATTCCTTTTTCCCAGCGAACACCATGTTTCATTAAATCTAATTCATCCGCTAATAAGGTAACGGTATTAAGTTTATTTTTCCAATCTATTTCAACAGACGAATTGTTCGATATATCAACCTTCGCTACAAAATTCCCTTTACCTTTAACTGCATAAATGAGTCCTTCTTGCTCTAAATCCGCATAAGCAGCGAGTACAGTATTTCTGCTCACACTTAGTAATTCACTTAGTTCCCTAGTTGAAGGGATTTTTTGATCCCCGAGCAAATGACCTTTCATAATCATCTTTTTCAAATAATCTTTCAATTGAATATAAACGGGACGATCTTTCACAACTTTAAAATCTTTAAACAATTCCTTACCCCCTGCAATCATTTTTGCATATTTATTTCATTCTCAAAAGGTCCACTACATATGTATTTTTTATAAAGGGCGGTACGGTCTTATAAAGTGAAGGCTAGTAATCAATGAGGGATATTACCCCTCGTTAATACGGTACAAATCTTTACGATATAAGTTAATAATATCTTTTAAAGCTGCTGCTGCGGCTCCGCGTGGATTAGAAGCACCACCAATTGTAGTAACTTGCCCCATCGTATCTGTAAAGAACGTAATTCCTTTTTCTGTCCCATTTACTTTTGCTAGCGGATGATTTTTATCTATTTTGTACGGTTCCACATGAAGAGACACTTTACCGTCCTTATCCTTATATGCTGAAGCTATTAATTTAATATATTTATTTTGTTCCTTAGCATTTCTAATTTGTTGTTTTGTAACATGTTCGATTCCTTTTATATGTATATCTGTAAGCGTATTTTCTGTTCCCATTAAACTGTTTGTCAAAAGTAACAATTTACATGCACTATCAGAACCACTTACATCTAATATTGGGTTCGTTTCAGCAATTCCTTTACTTTGCGCTTCTTTCAGTGCTTCTTCAAACGTAATATCTTCCTCATTCATTTTCGAAAGGATATAATTTGTAGTCCCGTTTAAAATTCCTTCTATTTTTTCAATACGGCAACCAGCTAAACTAAATTGACCAATATCAAGTGTCGGTAATGCCGCAGCAGTTGCACCACTATATCGAATTCGTACATTTGCGATTTTTGCTGCTTCATTTAGTTCTCTCCAGTTTGTAACGAGTGCGCCTTTTGAAATTGCTACTATATCCATTTGTTTCTCAATCGCTTGTTTTATATATTGTTTTCCTGGATTTCCATCTTTAAGATTTGTAACGGTTGATTCTACTAATACAGTTCCACTTATGCTAGTTGTTGCTCGTTCCCCTGGATGATGTTCAATGTATTCTTCAATTGCAGCGCTACCGCCACCATACATTAATAAGTGCTGAATAGATAATCCGTCCTCATTATGTATTGCAATATTTCTACCTAATACGCCACTTACAACTAATTGAATCCCATATGTTTCATATATATATGAATATTTTTCGTTTAATAATTTTACAAACTCTCTGCCAACTGTTCCATATCCTGATAATACAACTTGAATTCTCATAATATACCCCCATATTTTTCTACCATATCCCTCTTTCAATATAATATAAAGCGCCCTCGAATTCCATCGAGAGCGCTTTATTATTACCTATTTTGGTAAATGTGCTAGCTTTTCAGCAATTGTTCTATAAAACTCTTGAATGCTAGAAAAACCTAACGTATCTGAAACACTTAATCCTACCATGTCGAGATGGTCCCAATTTGCTTTTGTTTCAATATGATTCCATTTTCCAATCTGTAAAGACTCCTTACTATTTAGTGTAGCATTAGCAGATGGTGCAATCATAGAACTTGTATTTACTACACCGTCATTTTGCCACCAAGAAGTATCAATTAATGGCCGGTTTTCTTCATATCTTGCGTAAGAACCTAAGAAAAATGCATTACCCATTAACACTTTATTCATCGTTATATGAGGCAAATGTAAACCGGTTATAGGTGCAGCTTGCGATGCCTGTCCACTATAGGATAAGTAATATACATTCGATTGCGTCTTTACCCAATTATTTAACTCATTTGCACCATCAGTACTTAAATCCCATTGACTAATGTCTTTTGTATTTTTCCAAATTGAACTATTTAAAATACGATCAGTATATTGGAAAGGGGACTCTCCAGCATTCTTTTTTAACCCCCATTGATCCAATTTAAAATCGTATAATGATAAATTATTGTTTCCTCCTAAACTTGCAGCTGTAATGAGTAAATCTTTAACGAACGGCAGTAGAAGACTACCATCCGCAAGTGTTGTGCCATTGTGAGGAGTTGCTAATGTTGTAACACTATGAACATATGATTTCTCTCCCTCAAATAGTGGTGATATATTTGTGTTCGGATGATTTTTCACATAATTTTTTTCTTCAAAACTGCCTTCTTTTAATAGCTGTACTAATGTTCTAATCGTTTGTCCACCCATGCTATGCCCAACTAAATGAACTTTATTTATTTCACTCCAATTTGGCACAAAACCACTATAAGTTCTACCAAAACGATTATGTCCATGTTTCTCAGCATGTGCGCCACCGTAGTCTACTGTACCTCCATTAATTTGCGCATATAATTCACATGCACGATCCCAGTTACTAGAAACAGGTCCAACAGCTGCGGTATGTACCGTATAACCTTTGCGTTTCAAATCTTCTTGTATATCATGAACACCACCCCAATATTTAACCCCTAACATTTCCTCTCTACCCCACCCAGCAAATCCATTCACTAGTATGATAGGATAATTATTTTGTTGTTTCTCTTCAGCGTAAGTTATTTTTGCTGCGAATAAAAACACAGTCCCTATTGCGAATAAACATATTTTTAAAAATAATTTCCCCATGCTTCCTCCCCCTAATAAAACGTTTACATTTCCCTATTAAAAATGAGTTCTTAACTTAAACATAATGTAAAGTATTTTATATACATTGTATATAGAGAAAACATACACAAATGTTGATAAATATTAATTCAAGTGAGGAATTACTTTTTACAATATAACTTGTAAATCCGATTATTTGAATTTATAATTAGATTTAGTTTCCTCATGTTAAATAGCTTTAATAATTATAAGAAAACTAATTTTATTACTTAAGGAGGAGGAAAAGGCATGCAAATCGGATTAAATATTCATACGTTATCTCAACCTACTAAAATAACTCCATCTAATCTTGAGCATAATACTATCACTTCTACTAAACTTGAAGATAAAAAATCAAATGATCCCATCAAATTTGATATTCGTTCATCTGAAAAAGAAATGAAACAACCTGAGCATAAATTTAACGAATTAGATTTATGGAAGATGTTAAAAGATAAAAGTGTTCCTTTATGGATCATACTTGAAATGCTACAAAGGTCTCGTAAGGAAAAAGAATCTCAAAATAATTCAGTTCAAAATTCAAATGCGATTGAAGAACCGAGCGAGACCCGATTAAATGAAGTAATGTAAACTATGTTATCTAAATGGTCTAAAATTAAAAAGAGTTCAAGGCTGATAAAATCCCTATCAACCTTGAACTCTTTTTTATGATTTTTCTCCAATCGTGACAAATTGAACTGATACTTCTTCCTCAAAATCTTTAATTAACTTTCTTACTTTTACATATTCATTAGTCAATATATTATCTGTCGACATTTTAGGTTTTTCGTCACCTAAAGATTTTTTCAGATGAAGAAGTTGCATTTTTGTTTCATTTGCCTGTATTTCTTTATATACACTATTGCTCGCCACAATTACATACCATATTGTTCCATAATTTCGATTATTACCAAGCCAAGCATCACTATCATATGTAACTGGTATCACTTTTCCTTCTATTTCAATACTTTTTATATTCTTTTCTTCTTCATTTATAAATAATAGTGAACTTTCTTTTGGAAAATTCGGTAACGTATCTAAAGGTTTAGAATGAGATGAATGATCTCTTTTACGAAAAATTTTTGCTTTAATCATCGCTTTTGCAGTAGATTCATTTAATATCAAAACCCTTTTTTGGTCAAATCTACCTGTTTTCACCGAAAAAACTTCATGTTCTTTCGTATTTTCCTTATAACGATTCATAATTGTTGAAGTATGATTCTCATCTCCAATGATTAATACTCCGTTAGCTGGAAATCTGTTTTCATTTTTAGAGCATGCACTTAAACTTATTAAAATTAATATACTTAATATGAAAATAGAGAGTGTTTTTTTCATCACATTTCCTTTCATAACTCAAATTGTTTTTTTACATGCTTTTCTGCAATCTTACTTGCTGATATTCTCTACTGTTCCATAGTTTTATAAAGCTTTTGTAAGTAACGCCAACGAGTGATAAAGAAATATAAAACTTGTATACATATAAATGAAATTAAAATTATGATAGAGCTATTCATAATAGAAAAATCGACTAATTGTTGTAATGCCATATAAGCGACCACAGTATGAATCACTGCAACGATAATCGGTAAGAAGAACATTAATACTAATTGTCTTGTTACAACTTTTTTCAACTCTCGTTTACTTAATCCCATTTTCGAAATCATCTTATATTGCTGCTGATCGCGGTCCAAATCAGTATATAACCGGAAATATATAAAACTAGCGGCGAAAGTAAAGAAAACGATTCCAACTAAAACACTTGCCATAAGTAATAACCCATTCGTTTGTTTTGCACTTAACAACTCTATAGTTAGTGCTCTAAATTCAAAATGTATGTCTCTAGGATCTTGATCGAATATGTCACTTAATTGGTTTGAAATCTCTTTTGTTTTTATCCAATCATCTACAACAAATCCATAAGTTCGATATTGAATAATATTTTCAAAATCTAGATTACTATTAAGCGGAATTTCATCATACACATGATCTTGAATCGCAATATTAATCCCTTCCGTATCGTGTGGCAAAACTAAATTATCTACAGTTTTTTTCACATGAAATGTCTTTGTCCAATCGCCTTGAATGACTTCAATATTCTTTTTATAATCACCATTTTTAAACTCTTGTTTTTGTGATACGACTCCAGGGATTAATAACATTTCATCTTCTTTTTCAATCGTTTCTTGTTGGTACCCGAGTGCTCTCGCAAGTTCGTTATATTCACTTAACTTCATTACATTTACATTACTTTCTGTATAAATATCTGAAGTGGAAGCCATTCGATATGGAATATTAGAATCAGCAAGATGTTTTTTTATAATCGAGAGATGTTTATCCGTTATGTTATTTTTATCAGGAGCTGTATACAGAAATGTATACGGGTTTGTCATCCTTACCAAATCTTTATTTCCAAGAGCTGCTGTCGTGCCAATTGCTGTAAAAGCAACTGCTGAAATAATAGATACTATAAAAAACATTGTTGCATTATCTTTCATACGGTATATTAATTCTGAAAATGTTAATATATTGGTTCTCTTTAAAAAGAAAGATTCACTCCTTTTCACAAGATGCAATATATAAACGCTACACTGTGTATATAAAAAGTACGTTCCTATAATTACTAGGAGCACACCCATTCCGAGCGTAATAAAACTATAACTTGGGATAAAGCGGAATACTAAAATATAGCCATATCCTATATTAAATAAAGAAAAAATTGATAATAAAATTGACGATTTCGGTTCAGGCTTTGGCTTTTCCCCTGCTTGAATAAGTTCCACAAGTTCTGTTACTTTTATCATTTTAAAAGTAACTAGCGAAACAATTAAAAATAAGAAAAGAAACGTGATAACTGTTAATAATACAGCCTGGACTGGTATATAAAAAGGTAAACCGTTACTAATCATTAATACACTGGCGCTTATTAATAAAACTAGTTTAGAAAATACGAGGCCGATAAGAATCCCAATACAAATTGAACCAAGTCCAATTAACATATTTTCAATTAACAATAATTTTTTAAGCTGTCTCATTGACATACCTTGCATCATTAAAATGCCAAATTCTTTCTTACGCGTTTTTAAAAACGAACTCACTGAATATAAAATAAAGAAAAATGAAAATACAAAAATCAAACCTTGTGAAACTTTAAATCCCAATGTACCAAATGCACTTATTGTTGCACTCGTCGACTGTAACTCCCCCTGTAAATCAGGATGGAATAATAAAAGAGCGTACGTAAAGAAAATCATAATTGAAAATGCACTGCTTAAAAAGTGAGCTGCATATATACGCTTATTGCGAAAAATATTATTAAATGCGAACTGACGAAAAGTCATGCCTTTTCCCTCCTAACAAAGAAAGGACATCCATAATCTTTTGATAAAATGCTTGCCTGCTTTCACCACAATAAATTTCGTTATATAATTGACCATCTTTTATAAATATAACTCTGCTGCAAAAACTCGCTGCATACGGATCATGAGTCACTAACATCATCGTAGCTTTTTCTTCCTTATTTAGAGTATCTAACATCTCCATTACATCATTTGAAGATTTAGAATCTAAATTCCCTGTTGGTTCATCTGCAAGTAATAATTGCGGCTTATGAACAATTGCACGAGCAATTGCTGTTCTTTGAGCTTGGCCTCCTGATATTTCAAACGTTCTTTTATTCAATATATCTGTAATATTTAATTTCTCTGCAATTTCTTGTACGCGTTTGTTCATTTCTTGCACAGAAACGCCATCTAATGTCATCGGCAATACGATATTTTCCTTCACTGTAAGCGTGCTAAGTAAATTAAATGATTGAAAAACAAATCCTAATTGTTTCCTACGGAATAAAGCTAAATCTTCTGATGATAATTGAAAAGGATTTGTACCGTTTATTAATATTTCTCCTGAGGACGGAGAATCGATAGTAGATACCATATTTAATAACGTTGTTTTCCCGCTACCTGATGGCCCCATGATCCCTATAAATTCACCTTCTTGAATTGATAAATCAATATCTACTAATGCTTTAAAAGGTATTTTCCCTTTATATACTTTACTAATATTTTTCGCATGTAAAATTTCCATTTCTATTCTCCCTTCATTTGCACTTCTCACAATAGAGTGTAAATGAATTGTCTTTTATCTCATATTGATTCATCTTTCATCTATCTTACACGCTTGTAAGATTTCTAAAAAAACTGATAATAAACTTTTTACAAATTAATATTAACGCATTATCTTATAATAATTGTATAGTGATAGAAAATACAATTGTATATCAAATCTTTATTATAAAAACGCGAAAAGACCGATTGCTTTATCGGTCTTTTCCTTCCCAAAGTTATATTTTTATCCACTCAGTTTTCCTCAATATATAATGATTATATAGTTGATTTTCTATCGTCTGTTGGCCCAAATAAGTAAATCCACATTTTTCAATTACTTTATTTGATGGTACATTTTTAATTAAAGCAATTGCGTTAAGAACATCCACATTTGTATTTTCAAACAAATAGCCGATCAAGCCTTTTGTAGCTTTCGTTGCGTAACCATTATTTTGATACTCACTTGAAATAGCATACATAATTTCTCTGTTCGGTGCAGGGAGTTCACCTTTCAAACCTGTGCAACACCATCCAATAAATTCATTTGTGGTTTTCTTAAATATTCCTAGTCTTAATATATGATCATCTATGTTAAGACTAGTTCTAACAGCATTAAGAAACGCTTTGTTTTCTGGTATTTCATCATTTGTAACCCAATTAACTCGTTGTTCTTTCGTTGATTTCCAGTCCGGTAAAAACTTTTCTATCTCCGGTTGATTGGCTATTTTATAAATACTCTCTGCATCTTTAACCGTAAACTCTTGCAAGTATATATCTCCACAATCTATTTTAAATAACCTAGTGAAACTCTCTTCTCCCATGTTAATCCCCCATACTCACATTAAAGAGCTTTAATCTGCTTCGTAAGTTCCATAAACCGTTCATCCAGTGCTTTATATTCTTTGTCTTTAGAAGTTAAAAAGCTTAATTTCCCTAATACTTCTTGTCTCTCCGTTTCTAACGTTAAACGTAGTTCTTCAATTTCATCTCTTGTTTTAATAGGTTCTTCTAGCTGCTTTTGTATCGTATTGTTTATAAACACGAGTTTTGTGTTAGTTGTTTTCTCCAGAAAATATCGATCGTGAGAAACGATAACGAGTGTTCCGTTATACTCAGCCAATGTATTTTCAAGTTGTTCACGTGAAGGCAGATCAAGATGATTCGTCGGCTCATCCAAAATGAGTACATCTTTTTCATCTAAAATATAAGACATTAACTTACACTTCACTCGTTCCCCCATACTCATATGTTCAATCGTCTCTTTCCATTGAGAGGCTTGGAACCCTAAATGTTTCATTAAATTTTGGACTTTTCCTCTTTCTTCAAACGTCTCTTTGAAAAATAAATCTTCTGGTGTTTTGTCCAGTGGTAAATCAAATACTTCTTGCGTTAAATAACCGATGTTTGCTGATGGTGAAATCCATACTTCTCCTTCAGCAGGTTCCGCTCCCATAATCATCTTCAGTAATGTTGTTTTCCCGCTACCATTTGGTCCAACAATCGCAACCTTCTCACCATGTTGAATTGTAAAATTAACGTTTTCAAATAATGTTATTCCATGAAATTCTTTTTTTAATTGCTTTACTTCTAAAAATCGTTTTCCTACTTTTTTACTCGCTTGAATAGAGAATTCAACTGAATATTCCTCTTTCACACGTTCTACCTTCGTTTTCTCTAGCTCTTTTTCAAGACGTTTTCGTTTTGACTTTACTTGTGCATCCATGCGCTTCGCTTTTACACGATAAAATTCTTTAACTCCTTCTTGTTTTGTAGACTGCGCATGTGCCTTTTGTGACCATGAACTTAATTCTTTTATATGAGTTTCTACTTGTTCTATCTTTTTTTGTTGTTTTTCATATTCACGTTGCTGCGTCATTCTTTTATGCTCACGTGCTTTCATATAACTCGTATAATTACCGTTATGGTCAATTAATTTCTTATCCTCAATCGACCATATTCTAGTTGCGACAACATCTAAAAAGTATCGATCATGCGATACGACGATAACTGTACCTTTCATATTTTTAATTTGCTTAATGAGAAATTCCGTACTCATCTCATCTAAATGATTTGTCGGTTCGTCTAATATTAAGACATTAGGATTTTCGGCAAATCCTTTTGCTAACCGAACTTTCAGCTTTTCACCACCACTTAACATATGAAAATCGTTCGTTGGCACGCCCCATTTCGCAAGAAGTTCTGCTTCTTTTGCAATCACATCGTTACTAACAAAAGATTCTATTTCTTGTTCTACATATGCGGTTGTCATATTCATTTGCTGCCATTCAACAATGCCTTTTGATGGCTCAATTTTACCATTTATTAATTGAAGTAACGTTGATTTACCAGCACCATTTTTACCGATTAATCCGATAACATCCCCTTGTTTTACTGTCACATTCATTTTCTCTAACAAAGTATTTTCCTTTATATCAACATAAACATCATTTAATTTTAAAATTTCTTTCATAATACCGATCCCTTTCGTTAAGGGAGAATAAAAAAATCCTCCCAAATAAATTTGGCAGGATTAGTCATTACATTATTTATACCCAAATAAGCTATTGCGCAACATAAATAGCAATACCGTTGTATGGAAATTGGGCAGACTAATCCTATTTTTTAGAAATTGAAATTTATTTCATTTCAACATTTAAAAATAAGATTAGTTAATCATCGTCCACCCATCATTCCTTTCCGTCGTTAGTAACCATATTGTACCATACTAGTACTGTATGAGTAAATGCACTTATATGTACTGTAATAAAGATTGCTTTCTTCTAGGTCTAATTATCATTTCTTAACTACATATAGAACAAACACAAATTACGTTTGTTTATACTACTTACCTTAGATTTCCCTAGTAATAAACTTTTAAACACTCCCTCTTATATAATTATTATATAAATTTAAGAGTAATTATATATTATACATACTACATTTCAATTCTTATACTAAAATTATCCTTTTTGTCCTGTGAAGAAGTTGAACACCTAATTCTTCTTCCAACTTTCGAATTTCATGACTTAAAGGCGGTTGTGCCATCATAAGCCGTTCTGCCGCAAGACTAAAGTTTAATTCTTCTGCCACTGTTATGAAATATTTCATTTTACGAATATCCATTACAATCCCCCCCTATCATTCGTTTCAACCGTAACACAAATCAGATGGAACCTTCTTGCCGAAAAGGATAAAAAGAAAATGTTATTCGTTATCCAATAACCACTTATTGTTTTTCGATAAATTTTTATTGATTACTCTCCTGTAATAAGCTATTATATGTTTGTAGAAAATATTAATGTAAGGATTGAATTTATGGACAGGACATTAAAAATCACAAAGTTAAATATGTTTTTAAGGATTTTTCTCATCCCGATTATAGTAGGGATAATTGTTGGTATACTAACTAAATTAGGGCAAGGTATACTTCCAGGACATTGGAATTCATTAGCTAATCTAGGAAGCGTTTGGTTAGTTCCATCCTTTTTTGTGGCTAGCTTTAGTTATTCTAAGCGTACAGCTATACTTTCTGGTATCCTTGCACTACTCGGTATGGTATTAGGCTATTATGGTTATGCAATAGTTATTAAAAATGTAGCTCACTCTATTTATTTTATATCTGTATGGATTGTATGTGCATTTATAGGAGGGACTATCTTTGGAATTGCAGGTTTTCTATGGAAAGATACTACAAATCCACTTCATAAATTCGGAAGCGCGCTTATTAGTGGAGTTTTTGTAACGGATGGACTTCACATTCTTTTAAATTTTGAAGACTATAGTCACATGTTACCTGTTGGATATACCGAAGTGATAGTCGGCATTATCTTGATTCTTGTATTAGAACGCTCTAATGCTAATCGAATTTCTTCTTTCTTAATGATGGTTCCTATCACTATTTTAGGATTAATTGGATATAAATTATTAAGTTTGTTTACTTAATTAAAATTCATAAAGCTAGCTCTTTCAAAGGGCGAGCTTTTTTCTTACAAAAAACTATTTATATATTAATAAATTATTAAACCCCTCTCATTTAACAGCCTTATTTATTATTGTGTCATTACACATACTTACACGACCTTTTATTAGAATCATACCAGTCTTTTATATCATTTCATTTAATCGATATAAAGTAAGGCTAAAAAACTTATTTCAAAAGTTCTTTAGCCTAAATCATTTTTACACATTGAAAAATTTAATTCGTACAACGGTACCTTTACCAACTTCTGAATGAATTTCTACACTATGTCCTAATTGTTTCGTAATTTCATATACAAGATATAGCCCCATTCCAGTTGATTCTTTAAAATCTCTACCATTTTCTCCTGTAAAGAAAGGTTTAAATACTCTTGGTAAATCTTGCTTCGGTATCCCTACGCCATTATCGGTAATTTCAAGTATAACGTTATTACCTTCCTTAAAAGCTTCCACTTTAATCTTTTCTCGACTACCAGATGAATATTTGATCGCGTTCGATAGTATTTGTCCAATTAAAAATTGTAACCATTTCGCATCACTTTCTACAGTAATATCCTTCTCAATTTTAAGCTCTGGATATACAAAATTCCGGATAAAAAAGCGTTTATGTTCATGTACGGAATCATTCACTATTTTATGTAGTTGTACTCTTTCTACATAAAAATCTTGCGTAAATGCCTCTAAACGTGCGACATACAGAGCCATCTCTAGCCCCTTTTTCAGCCTATCTGTTTCCTCATTTATACTTTCAAACCGTGGATCGACTTCATCTTGTGTAATTAATTCTATTACAGATAAAGGTGTTTTCATTTGATGTATCCATTGATTCATAAAAGTTAAATGATCATTATTTTTTCTCTCTTGTATTTGGAGCTGATTTTGATAATGGCGATATTGTACCTCAAGTAAGTCTTGAAGCGCAGTAGATAAAACTGCAAAATCTGATTTTTGAACAGAATCATCCAAAGAGTACAACGGATTTGCTAATCGTTCATAGAACGTACGATGAGTAAAGTAACGAAATACTAAATAGCCTACCATAAAAAAGACACCTAAAAACATTGCATATAATGCCGTGGCAATATGCTTATGCCCATCAAACCAATATACAAGAAATATGGCTAGTAATTGGATTGCTGTAAAACAAATAAGTGGTATATGATCACGAATAAATAATCTTATCATTTCTCCATACCAGTATCCCAAGTAATATGTAATCTATAACCGACACTACGAATCGTTTCAATCGCATCTTCAATCTGTAACGTTTTTAACTTTTTTCGCACACGTGTCGTATTTACACTTAATGTATTATCATCAACGTAGGATTCGCTATCCCATAATTTATTTAACAACACTTCTCTACCCACAACACGCGGATAATTTTTCATTAACATCTCTAATAAAATAGCTTCATTTCTCGTTATATCAATCTCTTGATTCTTAAGCTTCAATACTAGCCTTTCGGGATATAAACAAAGACCTTGTTGCTCAACCATCCGTTCTTCTACTTTCGGTGCATAATCTCCGTAAGCACGTCTTAAATGACTACGAATTTTCGCCATTACAACTTCGTAATGGAATGGCTTTGAAATAAAATCATCGCCACCGTTTTCAAGCGCCATAACTTGATCCATTGTGCCTTCACGAGCCGAAATAAATAATATCGGACATGTAGAAACTCCACGAATTTGACGACACCAATAGTACCCATCAAAACTTGGTAAATTAATATCTAATAAAACTAACTCTGGTTGTTCTTCTAAAAAAATGTTTAATACATTTTGAAAGTCCGATACAATAATTCCTTCATACCCGTATTTCGCAACATGTGTTGATAATAGTTCTGCAATTTTCATATCGTCTTCTACAATCATAATTTTAACCATCATTTTACTCCTTTTTCGATCCACAATCTTATATTCAATTATATAAAATAAATACTACCTTTTTTTATATCATCCGTAAATCAAAAAAGGATACTTTTATACAACAGCATCCTTCTTCTATTATTCTTATTTAATATGAAATTTACTCAAATTAAAACCTAGCTTCTCCACATAGTCCATATCTAGTTCCAGTCGTGCTGTTTTAAGCGGGTCCACAACTTGGCATACTTTTAGATTACCTGCAGCTGATAATAAAAGTGTTGCATCCGCTTTAGACATTTCTAATTCTTCATGTAAAAATGTCACCATATTACGTACAGTGCGATTCGCTGCATCATCTAACAATTTTTCTGAAGCAATCGTCATAAGTTTTTCTTTTTGGATCGCCATTGGTAGTGGCCATTTCTTTCCTTTTATTATTTGAACTGTTACTGTTACCTCACCAGCAACCTCTACTCCACTAACACCAATTTCACCATCACCCATCGCTGCGTGTAAATCACCTAATGCTAATAGAGCACCAGAAACATTTACAGGTAATAATAATGTTGTCCCTTCTTTTATCTCCTTACAATCCATATTCCCGCCGTGATCATGCGGTGTGCCACATGAAATGCTCTCTTCTTTCGGCGCAGTACCAATTACACCAATCATTGGATTAATCGGGATTTGCAGTTCATTTGAAAATAAAACATGTTCATTATGTATCGGAACAATTTTCACTGTATTTTCATTTAGCTCTTCACCCATTACACCAAGATTTGCACCTGTAGTTAAAACGCCTTGCTCTGCAATTTTAATTTTTTCAATCGTTACGGCTAATATATCACCAGGTTCTGCACCAATGATATATACAGGTCCAGTCGCTGGATTAATTCGGTTCCAATCTAATTCTTGAAACGCAACATCTTCAGAATCAATTTGATTTTCAAAGCAATCATATGTTTCAAATACAAGACGACTCCCAATTTCTACTTCCATACATGGCTTATTATCTGGTGACATTGCGTATATAATATGTTCTTTATGAATGCGATACATTTTATCTCTCCCCTTTTATATTGGTCTACAATTACTAATTAGCTTTTTTCATACAAGCTCCTCTTCATATTTGATTATATTTGCACGTGAAAAAGCACCTAGCTTATTTTCATACATACACTCTTTACTATAACAGGTAAAGAAAGGTGGTAGCACTATGCCCCTTATTCCATATAACGAAAGTGATGTTGATTTACTAGCTCGTTTAATTCGTGCTGAAGCTGAAGGAGAAGGTCGACAAGGTGAACAACTTGTCGGTTGCGTAGTAGTAAATCGTGTATTTTGTGATTGCTTAGATTTTAAACAACTTCGATCTGTACGTGATGCAGTATATCAAAGCCCCGGGGGATTTGAAGCCGTACAATACGGATATTTTTATCAGCGTGCTCGTGATTCAGAAAAAGAAATTGCAAGAAAAGTTTTACAAGGTGAATGGCGCTGGCCAGCACGATGGGCTCTTTGGTATTTCCGCCCAGTTGGTGCTTGTCCACCTGAATGGTATAATCAGCCGTTTGTAGGACAGTTTAAAAGTCATTGTTTTTATGAACCACGTGGTGATGAATGTCCGAAAATGTATTCACGGTAGCAAAATATGAAACGCAAGTACTTAGATCTCTGAGTACTTGCGTTTCCTTTATTTTTTAGAAATCTAATAATGTGATGAATTTTTCAATGCCTACTACATGTATTAATAACGGTATACGTGGACCGCTAGACTGATTTAAAACGAGCCTATATATAATAATAAATAATTGTTTTTGATTTTCTTTCATTATTTTTTTATTTTCTTGATGACAAATCGAATACAATTGTTCCATTAAGTTAGAGTAATCTTTGTTAGAACAAAGTATGTTGCAAACTTCTACTAGCCATTCTTTCTGTCTTTCATCTAATGTGTTGTAAAACTCTGTATTTCTCTCTTGATTTACCGCAATTAATTTTTCAGATTGAAAGTTTCTTATCCAATACTCTGCACGGTTACATATCGCTATCATAGCATCTAATGCATAACTCCTATCTGTTTTTTCTAATATACCTTGTAAAATAGATGAATCAAAATTTAATAGCGGTAACGTTCCAGCAACTTGATTAAACTTTGGATACTCTTTAAACCCGCTATCAACTTTAGAGAGTTTAATTGCATCAAATAAATCTTCATTTTTGAGCGTTTTATTTTCATAACTATCTTTTAATCGTTCATACTCTGTATAATTGCGAATCACATCTTCATCAAGGCCGATATGAAAAGCTGCGTTTGGTCTATATTTAGCAAACATAAAAAGAATCACTTCGGGCAAATACACTTTTAATAGCTCGCTAGGTGTAATACTATTCCCTGAAGAACTAGACATTTTTTCATGATTCCCTTTAATGCCAATGAAATCATAAGAAACATAATGAGGAGCTTCACGATTGAATATTTCCATCGCAATTTTCTTTGATACATTATAACTACCCGTTTCTGATGAATGATCTCTTCCACCCGGTTCAAAAATAACATCCTCTATCATCCACCTCATCGGCCAATCGATTTTCCAATTCAATTTCATTATATTTGTATCTAAGACCGATAATTCATTTTGCTTTCCACATTCACATTCATACCGTACTGTTTTTAACACTTCATCAAAATGTGTAATCGTTGTTGCATCTTTCCCGCATTTCTCACAATATAACGTAACCGGATAAAAGCTCTCTCGCTCTTCTTTACTACACTCTCCAGTTTTAAAACTCATTAAAATATCATATATTTCTTTTCTTTTATACAAAGCCTCTAATATATTTTCATTATACCTTCCGCTACTATACTCAGCATGTTGATATATGAATTCCACTTCAATCCCAAATACTTGAAGAGATTCCTCAAACTCTTGTTCAAAATGCTCTGTATACGAATTATGACAGCCATATGGATCTGGCATATCACAGTATGGC
Source organism: Bacillus sp. BB081 (assembly GCF_008368895.1). Lineage (NCBI taxonomy): Bacteria > Bacillati > Bacillota > Bacilli > Caryophanales > Bacillaceae > Bacillus > Bacillus sp. BB081. Next base: position 17,782 of record NZ_QOZX01000011.1, on the reverse strand, counting down.
ATACCAATATATTTTGCAAAAGATGGATCAATATTTTTAGGGACTTTTCTAAACCTATCATAATCATCCCATGAAAATATAAAACGAGTCTTTTTCCCTAAATCTTGAAGTGCTCTTACAACGAAATAAGTCGTTATTATTTCGCGAAAGTTCCCGATATGAACAGAACCAGATGGACTTATTCCAGATGCGCAAACAAAAGTTTCTTTATTTGGATGTTTTCTTATTAATTCATGTGCTACTTCATACGCCCAATGCATATGTTATTCACCTCAATTATTATTTATTTTCATATTTATGCAATAAAAAAACTCCCACCCCCAAGATTATTCATCTTGAGGACGAGAGTTGTTAGCTTCGCGGTACCACCTCAGTTTGTTAATACGTCGCCATATTAACCTCTTCAGGTACGGCAAAATATGCTTATACCCTATCTCTATAACGGGAGAATCCGTCGCACCATCCCTAAACAAATTAGTTCCTTGCGCAGCTCCAAGTCTTTTTTCGTCAAGATGTATACCGCTCTTTCTCAGCAACCAGAGCTCTCTGTACGTATTCTTTCTTAACTACTCTTCTCTTCCATGCCATTTTAAATATTAGTTTTTTCATATGATAATTTATAACGCCTTTATTGTCAAACTTTTCCGAATAAAAATTCTATCTAAACAAATGCTTTATCGCTTCTAATTGAATTTTATGACTACATTCCTCGCAACAATATGTCCCTTTCGGTTTCTCTTTAAATCGCTTATATTTTTCACTACCTTCGTAAACACGAAATATATTTTTACAAGAAAAGCAAACAATTTCATAAAACATCATATGCATTTTCCTCTCCATGTTTATACATTTTTTTAATCACTTAAGAAAATCAGTTTTCTATAGTACAAATCTTAATATCCTCTGACTAAAAGGTTTACCTTCATTCTTATCGAATTATATAAATATCTTATAAAGCGAGGTGAAAATCTTGATCAGTAATATAGAATTAGTTTTAGATGCGAAAGCAAGTTTAGCTGAAGGACCATGTTGGAATGAAAAAAAGCAACTTTTATACTGGGTTGATATTGTGGAGAAACAATTGTACATATTTAGTCCTACTGCTAATACAAACCGAGTAATTGCTCTCAATCAACGAATTGGCTGTGTTGTTCCATATTTAGATGACGTACTACTCCTAGCTATGGAAAACGGCTTTTATTCTATTAATGTAAAAACAGAAAAACTAACACATATTTTTGACCCTGAACCACATTTATTTGAAAATCGTTTTAATGATGGAAAATGTGATCCAGCAGGACGTTTTTGGGCAGGTACTACAGATACATACGGTATAAATGCTGCTGGCTCCTTGTATTGTTTAAATAATAATTTAATGGTAGAGAAAAAAGTTTCACATGTAAATACATCAAATGGCATAGCTTGGTCACCTGACCATACATACCTTTACTATATTGATACACCTACTAAAAAAGTAGTTCGTTTTCATTATGATATATGCTCTGGAGTAATTCGTAATCCAAGTGATGTAATCATTTTCCCTGAAAATGAAGGTCTACCTGATGGTATGACAATTGACGAGGAAGGTTGTTTATGGATTGCTCATTGGGGAGGTTCAAAGATTACTAGATGGAACCCTTCAACTGGAGAACAAATATTAAGTATTCCAATTCCAGCGCTATATGTAACGTCTTGTACATTTGGAGGACCTAATTTAACAGACCTATATGTTACAACAGCCAGAACAAGAATGACGGATGACGAATTGAAAAAATATCCACATGCTGGTGGTATTTTTCGAATTCAAACAAATATAAACGGTTGTCCTACCCATTCATTTCGGAATAATAATATTGGAGCTGAAACTATATGAACCGTATCGATCACATAAGAAAGGAGGAAAAGAAATATCACGATCTTTGTTATGAACAATATAAACTATTTGAAACTGGCTCTTGGCTTTACAAACCGGTTAAAACAGTTATGGACTTAATGGAGTACTTTGAAGGACAAAATAACTTACAAGTACTTGATCTAGGCTCTGGCGTTGGAAGAAATAGCATTCCAATTGCTCAAATAATAAAAAATAATAACGGCACTGTTACTTGTGTGGACTTACTGGATTCCGCTTTAACAAAATTACAAATTTATAGTAAAGAACATGATGTTTTTGAAGTTATAAAAACAGAACAAGCAGCAATTGAAAACTACTACATCCAACCTGATATTTTTGATTATATCGTTGCAATATCAAGTTTAGAGCATGTTCAATCAGAAGAAGATTTAAAAAACGTGCTCCATTCTATGAAAAAAGGTACAAAGACTGGTGGTATCAATTGTTTAATTATTAACTCGAACATACAAGAAATTGACTTACATACGAAAGAAGAATTAGATGCTTTAATTGAAATTAACCTTCCTACTGAAGATATGCTACATCTATTAAAAAGCATTTATAAAGAATGGCAAGAAATAAAAGTTGAAATAAAAGAATTAGCTTATAATATAGTCCGAAACGAAAGACACATTCAATTAAAAACAAATGCTATTACATTTGTCGTTCAGAAATAACAACATAAAATATTAATCAAACAGAAGTACAAAACGACTTAACTATTTAATAAATCCATTAACTGGAAGAAACGTTCCGGTTCATATGTCTTATTTAATTCATGCCATGAATGGAGTGTATTCGGCGCAAATACATCTAATTTTTTCAGTACTTCCATTGCAAATTCCAAAGTAGCTACTCCAGATGCAGTAATAAGATTTTCACCAGACGCTACATAGAAATAAGCTTTTCTTGTTTGCATTCAATAACACTCCATTCACAACTTAATCTCATCCTATCTTTTTTAAAAGATAATCTATCTACTATTTTTAATTGCTTGTCGAGCAATTTCTTTATCATCAAAATGAATAGTTGAATCTTTTAATATTTGATACGTTTCATGCCCTTTTCCCGCAATTAAAACAATATCATTAGAAGATGCCATTTTTATTGCCTGATTTATAGCTAGTTCACGATCTACTTCTACTTTATAATTCAAATTATTATTCTTTGAAAATCCTCTTTCAATATCTTTCATTATTGCCTGCGGGTCTTCCGAACGGGGATTGTCAGAAGTAATATAAATAAAATCGCTATAACTTCCAGCAATTTCACCCATTATAGGTCGTTTTTTTGCATCTCTATCTCCACCGCAACCGAAAACAGTAATAATTTTACCTTTTGAAAACTCGCTAATTGTAGAGAGAACATTTTCTAACGCATTGGGCGTATGAGCATAGTCCACTATTACAAGGAAATCTTGATTTTCGTCTATAATTTCCATTCTACCTTCAATGCGCTTTACATTGGATAAGCTATCACTAATGTTTGTAAGCGGAATACCTTCAACCAATGCAGCTGTAATTGCTGCTAATGCATTATATACATTAAAGCGGCCTACTAGATTTAGAATGATTTCTATTTCTCCATTAAAGGAAGGAACTAAAAACTGAATTCCTTTTGAACTTAAAGTTATGTTCTTCGCTTGAACATCTGCACCATTATTTATCCCATATGTAATCACTTCAGCAGAAGTAACTTTTTTAAAGTATTCTACCGATGGATCGTCTGCATTCAAAATAGCAATTTTTTTATCTGTAGCAGAAAAATCATTTCCTAATCTTGAAAAAAGAAGACCTTTTACGTGCTTATATTCCTCAAATGTTCCGTGATAATCCAAATGATCTTGCGTTAAATTTGTGAAAACAGCAATTTTAAAGTTGCAACCTTTAACTCTCTCCATATGTAACCCTTGTGAAGTAACTTCCATAACACAATAATCTACATTTTGATTTTTCATCATTTGCAAATTCCGTTGAAGCGCTGGAGATTCTTGCGTATTAATATCAGTAGGATACCATTTTGAACCAATTTTGACTCCGTTATTCCCCATAATCCCTGTTTGAAATCCATAATCAGTCAAAATTTTTTCAAGTAAATAGGATGTAGTTGTTTTACCATTTGTTCCTGTAATTCCAATTAGCTTCATTTCATTAGATGGGTAACTATAAAAATGTGACGCAATAACTGCCATAGCATACCTAGCATCTTTAACAATTATTTTAGGTATTTCAATGTTTACATCTCTTTCTACAATTAACGCCACAGCGCCATTTTTTACTGCATCTTCAACAAATTGATGTCGATCTTCAAGAAAACCATCAATACCTGATACACATATAAAAAGATTTCCGCTAGTGATCTTTCTGGAATCCATTTCTAATCCCGTAATTTCTACATTCATATCGCCAATGGTTTCTTTAATCAATAACAAATTCGCCAGCTCTTTTAATTTCAAATCCCCCGCCCCCTTACACATTTCCCTATTTATTTTACCACTTTATATAAAATAATGGTTTAAAATTCCATATCAATCATCTTAAATATAAAAATAAAAGAGCACTTGTTTCCGCAAGTGCTCTTTTTGGGGATTTTGAGATACCCTATTAACGAAAGTTAAGGTTACTTAAAGTTAAAAGGTAATTATATTATATGCTTGTCCTTTTTATTTGTGCGTAATCAACATATAAGAATTTATATTAACACTAAATAATTTTATTAATTACTGTTTTAGAATAAAGGTTATTCAACTCATTACAAATAGGCTAAAAAAGATAAGCCAAAACTATTTTTAAAATATAAATTTAAAATCATACATTACTTGTTCAGCTACATTATCAGCTAATTGATTAACAAATTGATAAAACAAATACTAAATTTATTTTAAACCTAAATTCGGTAATATTGTGTAATTAATCCTATACCCTTCAAACCCTGATGGCTTCACATCGTATTCCCACTTATCGAAGCATTCTGTTAACATGTATCCTACTTTTCCTTTATTCTCGTCTGTATTATGATTAATATAGCCGCATTGTTGGTGCGAGGTAATGATATCCCCAGAAATTTTCTCCACATTCTTAAAACGGCTAAGATCAGGCGTCACATCTATCCACCTTTGATTTGTTACTTTATCATAACGAGCTTTTAAATGATAAATAATCCAACCATTTGGTTGTTTGGGTGCACGATTCTCTAAAGAGGCCTTACCTGAATAGTAAGTAACTACATCAATCTTAACTTCTTCTTTGTTTTTCATATCTTCCATAAATTGTACAACTTCACTATAATCTGTTTCTTTTAGTTCTTCCTCAAAAACACCAAGTGATACTAAAATTAGTATGGACGCTGTAATTGAAAATAAGGTAATGATTATCTGTTTTCTTGTCATGTAGTTCCCCCTAATTATATTAAACGCTACACATGATATGGCTTTGAATATATTCACTCTAGTGGTCTAACGTTTTTCCTCCATTTTAAATTTCACCAAAATTAACCACATTATTGTTTCTAGAAATACTAAATGAAAATCATATTTTCAACATGGTTAAACTTCATTTCAAACAGACAACAGATAAGGTATACCGCGCTCATTACGATATGACTACCTACTAATCTTTTTCATTTGTACAAGCAATTAATAGCCGTAATTTTCACAAAACATTTTGACGTATTACTTATTCCAATATAAAATTATATGCAAACAATCAAAATTAACCTAAAATATATAAAGGGTATACAATTCTAACAGTTAAATGCTTAGATTTGTCCTTTTCCATAATTAACAAGGATAGAGTAACATGAAAATAGAGAACGAGTACCGCTACTAATCACATGCAGGTTCTTTGAAAATTACATTTTCATACTATAAACATAAATAAAAGGGGTACATACGAAATGAACGGTTTAATGGAAAATAATTTAAGAACTTTGTTCCTTCTTTTTGTAAGTATAATTGTACTAGTATTTCAAACTGTTATTTTTGTAAGAATAGTAAGAAACTGGTTCAAAACCAAAAATATAGATAAATTAAAAGAAGATAAACAGTATATTAAGAAGCTAACTATAATATACATAGGAATTATGGTACTAGGCGCTATTACAAACTTACCTTTATTCGGATTTATATTGTTAGGTTTTATGTCTAATACTATTATATTAATGTCTTTAAAGATAGAATTGTCTAATACAAAATCAAATCAGTTGAAAACTGTGAAGAACTCAAAGCTCATGTTATGGTTTGTAATGAACACTATACACTTAGTACTTTTCTTTGTTGAGGGGATAAAACTCATTAAAAGTATTTAAGGCGCTACTTTGAGATAACGATACGACTTCTTATGCATCACTTAATTGCGTTACATTGACAAATTTATAGAAGCGATCGTATCTTTTAAAAGAAACAGTCGCTTCTATAAACATATATGTATTAAGATTTATATTTTTTTACTGTACAAGGAATAGTTACGATATACAAATCTATAGCATAGATTGTAACCCAAATCCCTTTCCCTTCAGCTTTTAACTTTTTATTTAGTTGAGATAAATGCTCTGAAACTTTTCTTTTCCCCCACCTTCTAGGAAACCATTGAAAAACCTTAGGGACATTATGTTTCTTATTATACCAAGCATTCAATCTCCAGAAAGTGAAAAAAAACAAGACAATAATTATAATACTAAAAATATCAAAATATGAAATCCCTAAAATCATATTTTCTCCTTTTCTCCTTTTTCTGACATTAAAACTCCACAAAAAATATCAAACACATTTTGTTTCTAATTTTATCACTGTATTTTCCATATTTTAAGCGCTATCTAATCTTGTTTCTCTAAATTTATCTCTATTAAGACTTCTAGTTCATTTATAATTCCTAGTATGTTTGCCTTTATTATTTATGCAGAATATACAATTAATATATACTAATTTTTCACAGGTCTTTTCTACATTTTATCATTAAGAAATTAATTGAAGGTTTATTTTCTACATTCTTATTTGGTTCGTCAATTTCCGAAACTTGTACTAATCCATACTTATTAAAATCTTGCTTTATAGATTCAGAATCATAGAAGAACATTTTTACGCCTTCCATTATTTCAAAATAGTCTTTACCCAACTGATTTCCTTTTCCATACATTGGAGCTTTTTTAGAAACAGTTGTTAAAACCAAATACCCGCCTGGTTTTAACTGATTATAACAATTTTTAATAAATTTCTCTCTTTCCTGCTCATTCAACAAATGAAGAAGTGCATGACTAAATATACCATCATACAGTTTGTTATCAAAAGGCATTTCGTTAACCGAACCGTGATACATACTAACATCTTCTAGTCCGTTTTGTTTTGCTAAATCAATGGCTGTTTTTGAAATTTCAATACCTGTTACATTTATACTATTTTCGATAAACACCTTTGCGTTTCTTCCGTATCCAATACCCGGAACTAGTATGTCCTTAACGCTCTTTTCCAGAAAATAATCTTTTGTCAAAATTGCAGATTCTGTAGGTTCAAATCCCCACATCGTTTGTTTCTCAATAAAGCTTGATTCCCAAAATTCCATTATATTTCTATCTCCTTATTCTTATCTCATATTTAATATCACATGAAAGACCTATTAATTTTAACGCTGCTTTTTTCACCACAGTCACTATAGCTCCATTGAATATAGCATAATAATAAGCCTATATCTATTTTAAAGATTGGTGTAAAACCCACTCTTTTTTATTAACCCTTATGCTTTTGTAGAAAAACAAAAAAGCCAATACTCCCGTTGTAGTATTAGCTTTTCTCAAGAGAAATTATCTTTTTATATTGTACTGATCTAATATTTTTTCTAACATTTCTAAAGTTATCGGTTGAGCTTTCTCTATTAATTGATAACCAATACGCCCGTTCGGTTCGGCTGTAACTTGCTGTAAACTCATTAAATCATGAATTCCTTTTTCTCTTAATTGCATATATAGTTGTTGTTCCGACATTTTTGCTTTCATCAAATTCTCTTTTACAATTTCTCCATTTTCAACAATTACAATGCTACTGCCATTTAGGAATTGCTCCACCTTCTTTGATTTCAATTCAAAAAAATGAATGATAAGAAGTATGCTTGCAAATATTACAGCTGCAAATATAGATGGGACTACTTTCCTACTTAATACAGGCTCTACAATAATACGTCCAATTGAAACTACTATAATGATTTCAGCTCTCGTCATTTGGCTAACAGAATTACTACCTGTCATTTTTAATGCAATCATTCCAGTGAGAATTAAAATAATGCTTTCCCAAATTATATTCATAATCGCCCAATCCTTTAATGGTGAATGTTATTAGCATACCCATTTCATATAGCATTCTAAATGCATATTAATTAAACTTTTTTGTGAAAATCAAACTTAAATATACTGAAAAAGAATCTATTTTGATTAATCTTTTTTCAATAAAGGTTTGATGATCCATCTTCCATTGTCAAAAAAATAAAAAGCACCCGCATGGATGCATAGATTAAACTTATTCATTATTACTCTCTCCACTTTTATCATCAACTGATTTGGAGTCTAACATGCTGCCTATATCAGGTGGTAAAGCTAACTCTATACCAGCTACTGGTTGATTATCTTCATTAAACCATTGTTTCTTAAATTTAATCAATTCTTCATTTTTCTTATTTTCATCCATATTATCCCGCCTTTTGTGTACGATATTAAACACTTTACTTAATATGTACATTGAGAAAGATAATATACTATTTGTACATAATGAAAGAGAAAAACCCCTTCCCTGTTTACACAACCCATTATGTTACTCCTCGTTCTGTTATCATATTAGTGATGAAATATATGTCAGCTATGTGCCAAGTACTTGGTCATTTTATTCATATGAGACAAATACTTTTAAAGGGATAATTATCCCTTCACTCAATTCCTCAAAACATTTTTCAAGTGCAGTATAATGAATCTCATGTTGAAAAATCTCTTCTATCCATGGCGTCTGTTCAATTTGACTAAAAAACCAATCTGCATGTTTTTGATAATCATACCCGTCACTTGAACCAATGATTCGTAATTCTTTTCGATAAAAGTCAGCGGTTAATGTTAGGTCTTCTATATTACCATCAGAAAGAATACATATTTCCCCATTACTATTAATAGCCTTTTGTAATGTGTGAAACCCACTATTTGTAGCAGAACATTCCAAACCGTAATTATATGTTTCTATTATTTGCTTTTCTGAATCAAAGAGGTTTTTCACACCAAACTTCTTTGCAAATTCTCTTCTATTTTTATTAGGTTCAACAACATCCACGTGTTCCACACCTACAAAGTATTTTAAGAAATAACAGGTCAGTAAACCGATAACTCCCATTCCAGTAATAAGTACCTTTTCATCCTGTCGCGAGTTTAGTTTCAATACTCCTTTAGCAGCATCACACGAAAGAATAGATAATAAAGCAACTTTAGGTGTTATATAACTAGGCACTCGAATTACTTTATCCCCCTTAACTATTCCTATCGTTTCATGTCCATAAAAAGAAACTACTCTATCACCTACGTTTAAATTTGTTACTTTATTACCAACTTGAATAACTTCCCCATAACTTTCATAACCAGTTTTTCTTGGATAGATAGGATTTGTATCTGTAACATCCGATTCTTTATACTGTGGTAACTCTGCTCCAATACTTATTGCACCTGCAATTGTTTTAACGATAATTTCATCATCCTGTATAGACTTAATTTCGCGCGTTTCCCACTTAAGCCGTTTTGGTCCCTTTAAAACTAATTTATTTTGTTCCATTTATAACCCTCACAGTTTATAAAAATATATTCTCACAAAATTTCAAACAATGTATAATAGATTCAACTAAAATTTAAGCTATAACGTTGGCTAGCACCCAACAGTGATAATATGATAATTGAATTTGATGGATATAGAATAAATGAGTATGTTATTGGCCTTACTTGTTCTCTTGACGAGTTAACACTAATGTATTTAAATGTCAAAAACAAACAGATATCTAATGAGGACCTTCTAAACTTATTTTGTGTACGTTATCATTATGAAAAAATTCCAAAGTTACTACAAGATAACTTCATGAGCGATGTCGTCATTGATTTAGAAACAGGCTATATTTATATCCCTAATAGATAACAGTAAACTAGATTGATTGAATAGAAATTACGATTCAGCTAAGAATTTAATAAAATAAGTAATTGTCCAAATTACTGTCGCAAATTGAGTGACAAAATACATTGTCCATTCAAAACCAGTCAATTTTCTCTCTTGTCTTACCTTTTTTAAATATCTGTAAAATATAAATGTACATAAAAACATTAGTAACAACGATAATTGTTGTAAATCATCGACTAAACGTACTGCCATAGACTCCATCACCCTCCTATTCAAAATAAATGCTATACTTTAAGGATACCATCTATTGGTAGTTTATTTCCATTTATAACAATTAAGTCCTAAACAAAAAGAGCACTCAGCAATTGAGTGCTCTAAAAAGTATTAAGGTAACACTTTTCTTTTACTTTTTATAACTCAGTTCTATCACTTCCGGTACATGATTACTATCATATTTCCTTGTATAGGGGTAACGTCAAATGCCCATCAACCTAAGATTTTGAATTATCCCCAAAACGAAAATTTCATTCTTTCATAGTTGTCCATAGAAGTTCAGTTCGTTTTTTTCGTTTATGGGAAGAATTTATTTCTTAATTTGATAGCGCTACTCTTTTTGGAAAACCCCTAATCGATAAATTCGTGTTATTATTCTTGATATTGCTGTTGAACCGCCTCTGGTAGTTCCTCAAGGATTATTCTTTTAAAAATGTTAATAATGCTTCATTAAATTCTTTTGCATGAGTTGCGTTTAATCCATGAGGACACCCTGTATTAGAGCAAGTTTACTATCAGGAATGGAATCATATGTGCGTTTTCCACTAAACTCAAAAGGTACAGTTGCATCAGAGTCACCGTGAATTATAAGATTTAATATCAAATGTAAAAGTTACCAATATATACATATAAGCCAGTATTATAGTTTGATACTAATTTATTTGATTCCTTTATTTATGTGCTTGTTAATTTAGCATAGATGATAAAAAATAAGGTTAATTGTCCTATTATCACAATATTCGGCACTACTATAATTAAATTAATAACAAAAAAGACTGCTAAAATCCCTAAAAACAAGCATAAATGATAAATGTTCAAGCGGTGTTGTTCAAACCTGTATTGATGAAAAACAATTGTAGTTGACAGGAAATAGAGCAATACAGAACCAAAAACAAAATATAAGATAAAAGAATAATAGACCTCATGTAAAAATAATAATCTAATGGATGCTGCAACCATACTCAAAGACATTAAAATAAATAGATGACCGTAAATAATAATTTGACCAGAAGTTTGTCTAGACTTGTCGAGTTTCTTCTCCATGTTATCGAAATATTGCCACCACATTGAAATAATGAGGATAAATGAAATGATCGCAAAGCTTATTGAATCCCAATTTCCTTGTTTAGGTTGAATGACCACAAGAGTGCTTACAAGAGCTTCCCCAAAGAGAATAATGGAAAATAGACCAAATCTCTCTAACAAGTGGGCTGTATTTGTAGGAACCTTTTCTAAACACTTCCTTCCAAGCAGTGGGACAATAATATCGATAAGAATCCCAAAATATAACACAGCATATCGAATCCAAGAATCAAAAAAGACGGATAATAATGAAATAACGATTCCAATCCAAAAATATCTTCCTAAAAAGAGTGCTGCTTTTTTTCGAGCCCCCTCTTCTATACGCTGGACAACAAGATATTGAATTGCAGTCACGACCCTTAAGCCAATATAGCCAATTAAAAAAGAAAGATAATAAGGATCAAAATCAGCTGATAAGCTTGATGTCATTATTAGGACAAAAAACATTTGCAGGATCAAAAAAATTCTTTGATGAAATAAATCTTTTCCAAACCGGTTAACAAAGATGGTTTGCCCTACCCAAGCCCACCAGATTGGAATAAAAATTAAGACGAATTTTACTAAATACTCTGCATGGATTTGACCATCTTCAACATGAAGTAAAACATGAGTCGCAGCCGTCACTGCCGCCACAAATAACAAATCATAAAAGAGTTCTAACCACGTCACTTTCTTTTCTTCCATTTCTTCACTCCCTCCTTATAGTTAATAGTATGCTAAAAATATATAGTAATTGGAAGAGAAAATAATATAGACATAAACCATTTCTCCTCATTATTGTATTCAACATAATCCCCTGGAACGTCAGTGTTACATTTTATATAGTTGACTATCCTTAAAATTTTAATATTAAAATGCAATACTTTTAGGTCATTTAGTTTTTCTCCTATTTTATCCGCTACGATTTTATCTCCACCATATAGGGGTCACCCTACATGCCCATCAACTTAAGAAATTTTAATACCTTTAAGTACTTAAGAAATTTTAATACCTTTAAGTACAAAAAAACGTTATCATTTCTCATTTGTATAGATTAGAAATGATAACGTTTTTTATTGTATGGATACTAACTTATATTAGTCTTTCTGGTGCTGTGATGGTATATCATACTAATTAATAAAATGAAATAGAGACCTTGACAATACAAGGATCTCTTTAAATTAGAGATTCTGTAACTCAATTAGACCTAATTCTAGATCTAAATCTTTTTGTCTCTTTTTTTTAAAACGTTTTCTGCCTGAAGCCCATATACTTAAAAAACCACACAAACCAACCATTATTATTATCCATGTAGACAAATAATTACCATTAGCTATTAGTTTATTAAAAAAGAAGCCAATAAAACCTATATATGCTACAGGGAGAATCCCACCTAAATAAGGAGTTTTTCGAGACGATAAAAAAATTCGAGTAACTATTATAACAACAATAACTAGTATTCCAACTACAGGTTTCATAATTAAACATCCCTTTCTTTTTTATATTTTTCTATAATAATTTTAGCGACATCTAAACTAATTCGTTCATCAATAACAAATCCCTTAATCATATTTACAAACTCTATATCGTCTTCTTTACTGTGTACTTCAATCTTTTTTATTAGCCTATCTAATTTGGCACGTACTGTTGGATAAGAAACATCATATAAGCTAGACATATTTTTTAAAGAACCAGAATTCAATATAAACTTTCTAATAAATTCTAAAGACTCTTTATCCAACGAGAGAATCCATGAAGGAATTCCATCCATTTGTTAAAAGCTTACCTATTAACAAGAAAAAATAAACTTTAAAGACTAGACAAATTAACATGGAATACACTCAGAAACAAAGGAGACTATAATATTATTTAAAGTCTCCTTTGTTTTTAAAAAATTCTTAATGCTGTAGCAATTGACATAATTGCATTTTTCTTCTGGAAATAAAACCAATCATTCTGTAACATCATCTGCGCTTTAACATTCTTATCACTTACCCACCCAGTACTTTTAAGATATTTACGCTCTATAATATCCCTCTGTTCAATATCTAAAGAATATTCTAAAGCTCTTTTAATTTGTTTGTACTTATATTCATTCAATTTCCTTGTGTCACGGAGTTCAGGAAACAATTGAATACTTTCATTTACACACTCTTCTTGATTCATCATACGAACGGCTAAAGCCTTATAATTGAACAGTTCTTTTGCTACGATTTTCTGTATCTTTTTGTACTCCTCATTCGTGATTTCTGGAAAGAATGCTAATTGCTCCATCTGTAATCCCCCTATTTCTGAATTTGTCTTTTTATATTCACATCAGGTACGTGAAATTTTATTATCTCTTTGTTGAATAAGGGAAACATGCATAGCGAGTAGCCCCCACCATCCACTCTGCATGGTTCCGTTATCCATTAAGCCTTTAATAATTTACGTTTCTTGTTGGCCATCTTCTCTTTTGCTACTTCAATGTTATTCGCTACTTTCTTATGGTCCTGATCAAACTGAATCATTCCATCAAACATAGCTGGCGCTACTGCTTCATCAACGTATTGCAAGTAATCTATTGGTGCTCGTTCTGTCTGTTCTACTAAGTATCCATAAATATTAAAGTCCGCTCTCGGTATCGACTTCTTACCCTTTGGTTGTTGAGACATCCTTACATAAGATTGAATAACTGACAGTGGTACTGCAAATACTGACTTGTCCTTGCTAAATTCAATAAGGAAGATACAAATTGCTCCCATCTTTTCTGCTTTCTCCAGGTAATCCAATTGATGCTGCGCGATGTTCTTTAAATCAAATCGTGTAGCATTCTCTGTAGATTTCGCTTCAAAGGCGATAGCTCGTCCATTATACACACCGTCATAGTCTACGGTGCTTTTAGCTTCATAGAATCCATTTAGTACACGGCCACCTTTACTTTTTAACACCTTGACAGGAGTCGGCCGCTTGTTTATAAGTGCCACTCCACCTCTTTGATACATTTCATTCACTAGATTAATAAGCATTTCAAATGCCATGCCACGGTTTCCTATTCCCATTGTTATTCCTCGCTTTCTATTAAAAGGATTATTTTGTTTAAATTTAGCTTAATTCTCATCAATAATTATCTAAAAATTAAAAAATCGTTATATAATGAACTTAATTTAAAATTAGGAGTGGTTCAAATGCCAGATACAATAAGACTCGTTCTTTTCATCCTTATAGCAATTAGTGCTGTTTTTTCTTTAATAAAAGAGTTTAAAAAACCTGAGAAAAAAGCACTTTGGATTACGATTGAATTTTTAGTTCTTTTCTGGGCGATATGGGTAATAGCGAATATCATAATCTAATTTATAAATTATGATTCCTCCCATGAATAAAACTCAATATTCCGTCAATAATATGGATGACATTAGATTTTTCTCCTTGTTCCCCCTTGGAGATGAGCAGTTAGTTTTGGCTAACTGCTCCTTTATTTATAACAATGATAAAATTATTTAAAATGATTCTTCTTTATTTCTCAATATAAAGAACCTTGGATTTTCATTAACACTCCTGTAGTATATAAATAAAGAGTAAGGTAAGAGTAACTCTTTTCCATTTTAGAAGAGGTTCTGTTGGAGACAACAGGACCTTTTTTCATATAGAGATTGTTTAGTTTAACTTTCACCATTAACCATAAAAATATCTTATAATCGTTATATATTGAATTAATTTAAGGGATAGGAGTAGATCAAATGCCAGTTACACTAGAACTTATTCTTTTCATTCTTCTAGCAATTTGTGCTGTTGGCTATTTAGTAAAAGAATTTCAAAAAACTAGGAAAAGAACACTTGGAATTTTTCTAGAATTCTTGATTCTTTTCTGGTCAATATGGAGAATATCGACTATCATAATCTAATTTGTAAAACATAAATTCCTTCGAATAAAACCCAGTATTATGTCCATAATGTTGATAGGCTGTATGCCAAAATCCATTTAGTTTTCTCTGTATCTCCCTGTATTGAGCAGTTAGCTTTTGCTAGCTGTTCTTTTATTTGTGACCTTTACAGACAAGTTTTCATATAATGTAGTCATTCCTTTCTTATAAATTAAGCTCGTCACTTAGGCTATAAAAATAGGAGTGTGTCCTATAACCTTTTCAGAAACCACTCATATTTTATTTCTGAAAAAGTTGCTCTGTTTTTTAAAAAGGTGGTTGCGGAAACAGCTGCCTTTTTATTTATGAAAAAATGAAATTTTTATTAAGTTTTTAAATAACCTTTTAACATTTATAATACCTAACATTCAAAACTTATAATATTGTAGTATTATTAGGAAGATATTTACTAACTAACTTTTATGCCCTAGCATTGATTACTAGGGCATATTTTATTTTTAAATATATAATCTGCCTCTTATCTAAAATAGCGTTTTCATTCAATTATCGGTCTCATTTCTTCGTGTTCTTATATCGATATGAAATATTGCATATTTATACATTTTATAAAAAAAATAACCAAATGTGATGTATTCTATAGTAGAAGAGTAAGGTAAGAGTTACTCTTTTCCATTTTAGGAAAGGGCCTGCTATTTATAGCGGGTCCTTTTTGTTAAACTATAACTAAAATAGCGTTTTTGTTTAAGATAACACCTCTAGATCAATTGGACACATTTACTAATATATTCACCACTGAATCCATGTTAAAATCTCTTGTGAGTACGACATAGCTCAATTTTATGAAGTCCTGTAACATTTTCTGCGGGGCTTCTTTTTTTTACAAGCCGTTAGTGAACTGCGCTGACTACCTTGATTTACAAAATCACTTTTTGTTCACTTTTTTGATACATTTACGAAACATTCATGTGTTATCTTCAATACGTTCTATTCTTTTTATATTATCGTGTGAGATATACTCAGACTTGAAACCCTAGACCCCCTAACCCTAGGGCGATTTTATTTAATTACTAGTTTCCATCAACCCGAGAACTTAGTAATTACATCCACAGGCTCAACTCTCTCCCTTTTGAGAATTGAGCCTTTTACCTATCAGATTCTCCCCACACTCCCTGTTTATTTGTACAAATTTTAAATTTGGCCTCTATCAAAAATCTCAATATCATGTAAAACTTACGTAAAGATTGCTATGATTCAACCTATCCGCCTGATAAACGCTTTATAATGAAATTGCAAACACTAGGTTTGCACCTTTCTGTACGACATAACTCTTTGCTAGGAGAAAATCCTAGCCTTTTTTATTTAGTGCCCTTAGCCCCTAATTCCGTTAGTTCCTCCGTTTTTACTGACGCTATTACGCATACGGATGCCTTGTTCAATCATATGAGTTTCGGCCCCTTTAGATACTTCATTATCAACCAGCACACCCACTGCTTCTCTAAAACTACTATCCACAGTTTCAATAACTACACGTCATAACGCTATACCTCCAAAACAAATTATACCGCCTTACTTAGTTCAATGTGGCAACTACTACGAACTACTCGAATTTTACGCCGTCGTGTAATTTATCATGCTTGTGTATTTGGGGCTTTCAGCTTATTCTGGACCACTGTTCCATTATTATTATCTAGTCCTGCTTTTCATTTTTCCCAGACTGTCATAGCATTATATGCACTTGTCGGAATTACAGGTGCAATGGCCGCTCCAATAGGTGGTCGTCTAGCTGATCTTGGCTGGACACGACCCGCCACTGGGATAGCTCTCACTGTTGTTATTATTTCTTTATTACTACCACTTATTATTCAAAGTAGTTCGCCCATAGGAATAGCTGTTTTAGTAATTGCTGCAATTCTGTTGGATATGGGAGTGTCTGCAAAACTTGTGCTTAGCCAACGTTTAATTTTCTCGTTGAGTCCAGAAATTCGTAGTAGATTAAGCGGGCTATTTATGGCTATTTTCTTTTTAGGAGGTGCTGTTGGATCCTTTATTGGAGGATGGGCATATGCCTTAGGAGGATGGAATCTAACATTATGGATAGGAATCGCTTTTCCGACCATAGCCTTGCTTTATTTTGCCACAGAAAAATAGTTCTATAATCAAATTTTAGCAGTCAGTATCCTGACTGCTAAAATTCGATTATCTGAGATTTAAAAATTATTCACGAATTGTATTGAGCTTTTGGTGCAGATTTCAAGTTTTTAAAGACTTCTAAATTCTAGTTAGAGAATTATGAAATAGAAGTGATGGGACAGGAAATCAAGAGCCAATTATCCAAAGTTGGATGCCGGTTGCAAATGTATACTTTTTGGATCATCATGTAACATAAAAAGCCTCTTTTTAGTCTATAAATATTTTATAACGTATATTTTTAACTATAAAAAAATTTACTTGACTTTCCTTTTTGACTACTTGTTAAATTCGGAAAGTAAAATATTTTTAAAAGGATTAGAACGGCTAGTTTTATGGCCATTCAAATTGATAGCCAATGTGTGCTTGCCTCCAAGTGTA
>NZ_QOZX01000109.1:0-22305 GCF_008368895.1 Bacillus sp. BB081 | reverse complement strand
TAAAAGAACCAACAAAAGAAATTGAAGAATCGAAAGAAGAAGTAAAAGAGCCAACAAAAGAAGTTGAAGAATCGAAAGAAGAAGTAAAAGAGCCAACAAAAGAAGTTGAAGAATTGAAAGAAGAAGTAAAAGAGCCGGCAAAAGAAGTTGAAGGATCGAAAGAGGAAGTAAAAGAGCCGGCAAAAGAAGTTGAAGGCCCGAAAGAAGAAGTAAAAGAACCAACAACAGGAGTTGAAGGATCGAAAGAAGAAGTAGTAGCACAAGAAATCGAAAAATCGAAAGAAGAAATCAATCAATCGGCACCAGTTCAAGAACAAAACGTGAATAATCAAGTTGTGAAAGAAAAAGTAGTAGAGAATCAAAGTATGAAAGAAAATAAACCAGTTGTTAATAAAGAAGAAGAAAGTAAGAAATCGCTAGGAGCAACAGGTGGACAAGCGAATACATCAACGTTACTTTCGGGTGTAGCATTAGTTCTTTCAGCACTGAGTATGTTTGTATTTAGAAAGAGATTATTTAAGAAATAAAAACGTTTTATCTTATTATAATGTGAAATGATTATATGAGTTTTTGAGAAGACATTATCATGGCGATTTCATTTTGAAATATGCTTATGATGATGTCTTTTTTTTAGAAGGATATAAATGTAAAAGGTGTAAATATATTAGAGAAGGAGGAGAGGTTATGCATGTCAGTTCTATTTTGAAAATTGAAGAAGTAGCATCATTTATTGCAAGTATGAACAACGATGCTACTCATCATGTTGGTTATTGTGGAGACGAGAAAGAGGAGTTGTTACAGACAATTATCCATGATTTTTCTGATATAGGATGGGAACAATCTTTTGTTGTTACTTATGAAAATAATAAGATAATAGGTGTATTAGGATTTGATGTGGATGAATTGAAAAAATGTGCAGAAATATGGGGGCCGTTTATTATTGCAGAGAATTGGGAAGAAGTTGCTTTACATATGTGGAAGGAACTTATAGAAAAGGTGCCTTTTCGCATTGAAAAATTTTATGGTTTTTATCATGTGGAAAATAATAATTGTGCCCGCTTAATGAAGGGTTTACATGCTAAAGAACAAGATCAACATAGTATTCTCATTTTAAATAATATTGCGGGACAACATGTTATATGTAATATAGAAGAAGCTTTACCACAAGTGTTTGAGCAGTTTATCTCTTTGCACAATAATGTTTTTTCTGATACATATTATGAAGGAAATGAAATTATCGAACGTTTAAGTGATACGAATAAATTATTTGTAAGTATGAAGAATGATAAGTTAGAAGGTTATGTATATGTTGAAGTAAATCCGGAGTTTCAAGAAGCGAATATCGAATTTATTGCAACGACTGAAAATAGTAGAAGAAAAGGTGTTGGAGAGCGCTTATTACAAGGGGCAATTCAGTATATCTTCTCCTTTCAAGGGATGAGAGAGATAGAACTATGTTTGAATACGAATAATGATGGTGCGATGAAGTTGTACAAGAAAGTAGGTTTTGAGGAGAAGTCATGTTTACAACACTATATAATAGAGTAAAAACCCATTCGTATGAAAATTATATTTCATACGAATGGGTTTTATTTAATTTATTTTGCAGCCCTCAGTAATAATGGATTCAGGACTAATCGGAGGACCAAATTCTTCTTTAGGAGAGGTGCTAATCGTTACATAACCTTCTTTATTTTTTGCGGAACTTCTTTTGCTTGTAAATTAACATCTTCTTTTCGAAGCTCCTTAAAGAGCGAAATGACCATAAGAACGACTACGATAGAAAATGGTAGCGCAGCAATTATAGCTGCTATTTGCAGTGCATTTAATCCTCCAGCTTGTAATAAAATAGCAGCAATTATGGCGATTGTTAATCCCCATATAAGTTTTAAACTATTTTTCGGTGATAAGCTTCCGTTACTCGTTTGCATTGAAACAACAAATGTTGCCGAGTCAGCAGAAGTAACGAAAAATGTGGCTACTAAAATTGACCCGATAATTGTTAAAAATGTAGAGAACGGTAGGTGTGAAATAACAGCAAATAATCCAATCTCTGTACCATTTTTTGCGATTTCATCAGCTATCCCAAGCGATTGGAACATTTCCATATGGATAGCGGTACCGCCAAATACTGCAAACCAAAATGTACAGATAAGAGTTGGGACTAATACAACTCCAATAATAAATTCTTTTATTGTGCGCCCTTTAGAAATACGAGCGATGAATGTACCGACGAATGGAGACCAAGAGATCCACCATCCCCAATAGAAGATAGTCCAGTTTTCAATCCAAGAAGAAGATTTTTCATTAAATGCTCCTAAATTTAATCCCATACTAGGTAAAGCTCCGATATAAGAACCGAGTGTAGATGTGAAATATTTCATAATAAATACAGTTGGTCCTAAAAGTAAAAAGGAGACGAGTAAAATACCTGCAAGAGAGAAATTTAAGTTACTCAAATATTTAATCCCACGATCTAAGCCAGTTTGTGCACTTGTTAAATATAAAACAGCGAAGATGGCGATAAGTACGAGCTGTGTAAGTACAGTGTTATGAATAGAAGGGAATAAATAGCTTAATCCTCCAGCGATTTGTTGAGCACCAATCCCAACAGATGGCACAATACCGAATACTGTGGCTAAAACGGCCAAAATATCGACTGTTTTTCCGATAGGAGAATTTTTCGATCGATTAAATAATGGAGTAACTGTAGCTCCAATTGTGCTACCTTTTTGTTTGCGGAATGTGAAATATGCAATTGTTAAAGCAACCATCGCGTATAGTGACCAAGGAAAGAGTCCCCAGTGGAAAAATGAATATTGCATAGCGAGTTTGGCGCTTTCCTCTGTACCTGCTTTTCCTGTTAATGGATCTGTAAAATGTGAAATCGGTTCAGTGATTCCATAAAAGAGGAGGCCAATTCCCATTCCTGCTCCAAACAACATGGATAGCCAAGATGGATAACTATACTGTGGTTTTTCTCCATCTTTACCAAGACGAATAGAACCGTACTTAGAAAATGCTAAATAAGTGGCTAAAATAATCATTGCGGTCATAAGTAGAGAGTAAAACCATCCAAATTTATTGAGGATAAATGAGTTTAAGGAAGATGTAACACTTTGTAAATCATAGCCTTGTATCCAACTTGCCGGGGTAATTCCCCATATGATGAATAATGTTGTTAGCAAGATGGAGATATAAAATACACTGTTTTCTTTTTTTATCATAGAATCCCACCTTTGTTTAATAAAGTTAACAATTATATTAACTATAACAATTAAAAGATTAATTGTCAAAAAATTCGATTTTTATCTTGTGTAAAAGGAAAGTTTAATCGCTATGGATTCATAATTATTGGAGGTTAGATAAAGGTAAGCCTGTTCACGATATGTACAAAATATAGGAAGAAATAATATGAAATATTGCATTTTATATTGTTGTATCCAGATTTTATGTTAAATTCTTCAAGGGAATATATAAATAGGGGGCAATGATATGAACAAGAAATCAAAGATTAATAAAGTGATGCTTAGTATTAGTACAATGGCGCTATCGTTAGGAGCAATTCAAACGAATGTATCAGCAGAAGAAAAGGTGCCATACAATGTATTGCATTCGAAACCAGTTGGGATTGAAAAACCAGTAGATGAGATTGGACATGTTTCTAAAGCAGAGGAAACATTATCGTTTCAAGAACGTTTAAAAGTAGGAGACTTTTCACAGCGACCAGCATCTATTATGAAGAGCTCAGAAGTAAAGCAAATTAAAGAAAGCTATTCAATGGCTGATTTAAACAAAATGAATAATCAAGAATTGGTTGAAACGCTAGGAAGTATTAAATGGAATCAAATTACAGACTTATTCCAGTTCAATGAAGATGCAAAGGCTTTTTATAAAGACAAAGGGAAAATGCAAGCAGTTATAGATGAATTAGCTCACCGAGGTAGTACGTTTACGAAAGATGATTCAAAAGGAATTCAAACGTTTACAGAAGTGTTACGTTCAGCTTTTTATCTCGCATTTTACAATAATGAATTAAGCGATTTAAATGAGAGAAGCTTCCAGGATAAATGTTTACCTGCTTTAAAAGCAATTGCAACCAATCCAAACTTTAAGCTTGGTACATATGAGCAAGATGCAGTCGTATCTGCATACGGTAAATTAATTAGTAATGCTTCAAGTGATGTGGAAACGGTTCAATACGCATCGAATATTTTAAAACAATACAATGATAATCTTCATACGTATGTAGACGATCGTATGAAAGGACAAGCTGTATACGATATGATGCAAGGTATTGATTATGATATGCAATCTTATTTATTTGAAACTCGTAAAGAAGCAAAAGATACAATGTGGTACGGGAAAATAGATGGATTTATTAATGAAATAAATCGTATTGCTCTTTTAAATGAAGTAACACCAGAAAATAAGTGGCTCGTTAATAATGGAATTTATTTTGCTAGTCGTTTAGGGAAGTTTCATAGTAATCCAAATAAAGGTTTAGAGGTTGTTACACAAGCAATGCATATGTATCCGCGTTTAAGTGAGCCGTATTTTGTTGCAGTAGAACAAATTACAACAAATTATAACGGAAAAGATTATAGCGGTAATACGGTAGATTTAGAGACGATACGTAAAGAAGGAAAAGAACAGTACTTACCAAAAACGTATACATTCGACGATGGATCTATCGTATTTAAAACAGGAGATAAAGTATCAGAAGAAAAAATTAAGAGACTATACTGGGCTGCAAAGGAAGTAAAAGCACAGTATCATCGTGTAATTGGGAATGACAAAGCGTTAGAGCCAGGTAATGCAGACGACGTATTAACGATAGTAATCTATAATACTCCAGACGAATATCAGTTAAACAGACAACTGTATGGATATGAAACAAACAACGGTGGCATTTATATAGAAGAAACAGGTACATTCTTTACATATGAGCGTACGCCAGAACAAAGTATTTATAGTTTAGAAGAGTTATTCCGTCATGAGTTTACTCATTATCTTCAAGGTAGATTTGAAGTGCCAGGTTTATTTGGAAGAGGAGATATGTATCAAAATGAGAGATTAACTTGGTTCCAAGAAGGAAATGCAGAATTTTTCGCAGGATCTACTCGTACAAATAATGTAGTACCGAGAAAGAGCATCATTAGTGGATTATCATCTGATCCTGCAAGCCGTTATACAGCAGAGCGCACATTATTTGCTAAATATGGTTCTTGGGATTTCTATAATTACTCGTTCGCATTGCAATCTTATTTATATACACATCAATTTGAAACATTTGATAAAATTCAAGATTTAATTCGTGCAAATGACGTGAAAAATTATGATGCCTATCGTGAGAATTTAAGTAAAGATTCTAAACTAAATAAAGAGTATCAAGAGTATATGCAACAGCTAATTGATAATCAAGATAAATATAATGTACCGGAAGTAGCAGATGATTATTTAGCTGAACATGCACCAAAATCGTTAACAGCAGTAGAGAAAGAAATTAGTGATACGTTGCCAATGAAAGAGGCAAAAATGACAAAACATAGCTCCCAATTCTTTAATACATTTACATTAGAAGGCACATTTACAGGTAGTGTAACAAAAGGTGAATCCGAAGACTGGAACGAAATGAGTAAACGAGTAAATGAAGCACTAGAACAACTGGCGCAAAAAGAATGGAGTGGCTACAAAACTGTTACAGCATACTTCGTCAATTATCGTGTGAATAGTTCAAATGAATTTGAATATGATGTAGTCTTCCACGGTATCGCAAAAGATGATGGAGAAAATAAAGCTCCAACGGTTAATATAAATGGACCTTATAATGGGCTTGTAAATGAAGGAATTCAATTTAAAAGTGATGGCTCAAATGATGAAGATGGAAAAATTGTTTCTTATTTATGGGAATTTGGAGATGGCAGCACAAGTGCAGAAGTTAATCCAATACATGCATATGAAAGAGAAGGAATTTATAAAGTAGCGTTAAGAGTAAAAGATGATAAAGGTAAAGAGAGCAGAAACGAAACCACTGTTACGATTAAAGATGGAAGTTTAACAGAATTAGAACCAAATAATCGTCCAGAGGAAGCAAATCGTATCGGGCTAAACACTACTATAAAAGGTAGCCTTATCGGCGGAGATCACACCGATGTTTATACATTTAATGTAGCATCAAAGAAAAATATCGATATTTCCGTTTTAAATGAGTATGGAATCGGGATGACATGGGTGCTTCACCATGAATCAGATATGCAAAATTATGCCGCTTACGGTCAAGCTAATGGAAATCATATAGAGGCAAAATTTAATGCAAAACCAGGTAAGTATTATTTGTATGTATATAAATATGATAATGGCGATGGAACGTACGAATTATCAGTAAAATAAGTGCTTTTCCAATGTATGTTTAACTTTACTTTTTGTGGAAAATAGTATATTATATAGATATATAATATATCGGTTATTTACTAGGAGGAGCCTGTCACAATAGGTTTCTCCTGTTCTTTTTTAGGGGCCTGTCTTACAGGCTTTTCTTTAAAGGGTAAATAACTGAAAATTAAGAACTATAATCTTTGAAAGAGGTGGGGCATACACATAACAAAAAAGGGATTGTTTAAGAGAGGGGGATAAGAAATGGCTTTGTTTGGTTATCCACTTGAAACAATTTATTTATACGGATTTATTATTGCTACTATACTCACTGTTATTTATATCTTTTTTGGAGATATATTTGAATCCATATTTAGTTTTGGAGGCGGATCTGTATCCGTTGTTACTTTATTACTTAGTTTTTTCGCCATGTTATGTGGACTTAGTTATATAGGAGAATATTTATTTTCCTTTAATAGCATTCTTATTTTCGGGTCTGCATTTGCTATATCCTTTATTGGTGTTTTCATAATGAAAATATTAATTTTAAAGCCGATTGCAGAAGCAGAACAAAACACTGTGCAGCGTATGGATGAATTTATTGGTTGTAAGGGAGAGGTCATTACGACTATTCCTACAGAAGGGTTTGGTGAAGTATTAATTTCCTCCCAATTTGGAAACAATGCAATCCTAGCTAAAACAGTTGGAAAGAAAGATATTTCACAAGGAACTGAAGTTATTATCGAGGGAGTCCAAGATGGTGTTCTGCTTGTACAGAACATCGCTTATTCTTTAAAGAAACCAAAATTATAAGGGGGAATTTACATGACGATTCCATTAATTATCGGTGGAGTATTACTCGCAATTTTAATTCTACTCATTTTAGTATTCATTACAAAGTATCGAACAGTTGGACCAGATGAAGCATTAATTGTTACTGGAAACTGGCTTGGTGGTGGGAAAAATGTAGTTACCACTGATGATGGAAAGAAGATTAAGATTATTCGTGGTGGCGGTACTTTCGTAGTTCCGATTATGCAAAGAGCAGAGCCTTTAAGTCTATTAAACTACAAATTAGAAGTGGGAACACGTGATACGTATACGAAACAAGGTGTACCGATTACAGTAAATGGTGTTTCTATTATTAAAGTAGGGTCTACCATTGAAGAAGTTTCTACAGCAGCTGAACAATATTTAGGAAAAGAAACAGAAGAGTTGAAAATAGAAGCAAAAGAAGTTTTAGAAGGGCATCTACGTGCTATTTTATCTTCTATGACAGTAGAAGATGCCTATAGTAATAGAGAGCAATTTGCTCAAAAGGTACATGAAGTAGCTTCTACAGATTTAAAGAAGATGGGACTTCGCATCGTTTCCTTTACAATTAAAGAAATCATGGATAAGAACGGTTACTTAGATGCACTTGGTCAGCCACAAATTGCGATGGTTAAGCGTGATGCGACAGTTGCAAATGCAGAGCGTGAAAAAGAGGCGCGAATTGAAAAAGCTCGTGCTGAGAAAGAAGCGAAAGAAGCTGAGTATCAACGTGATGCACAAATCGCTGAAGCTGAAAAACATAAAGAGTTAAAAGTACAATCTTATAAGAGAGACCAAGAACAAGCTCGCGCAGATGCAGATCTTTCCTATGAATTACAACAAGCAAAAGCGCAACAAGGTGTTACAGAAGAGCAAATGCGCGTTAAAATTATTGAGCGTGAAAAGCAAATTGAATTAGAAGAAAAAGAGATTGCGCGTCGTGAAAAGCAATATGATGCAGAAGTAAAGAAAAAGGCAGATGCAGATCGCTATGCTGTTGAACAATCAGCAGAAGCGGAAAAAGTAAAACAAATGAAAAAAGCAGATGCAGATCAATATAAAATTGAAGCGGAAGCAAGAGCACGTGCAGAAGAAGTTCGTGTAGAAGGTTTAGCGAAGGCGGAAATCGAAAAAGCGCAAGGTCAAGCAAAAGCAGAAGTACAAAAAGCACAAGGTACAGCGGAAGCAGATGTTATCAGATTAAAAGGTTTAGCAGAAGCGGAAGCGAAACAAAAAATTGCAGAGGCATTTGAGTTATATGGCCAAGCGGCGATTATGGATATGGTTCTTAACATGCTTCCAAGTTATGCGAAGGAAGTTGCAAGCCCACTTAGCAACATTGATAAAATTACAGTTGTCGATACAGGTGGCGGTGGTAAAAATAGCGGTGCCGGAAAAGTTGCAGGTTATGCGACTGATTTAATGGCAACGATGCAAGAAACATTAAAAGCTTCTTCTGGCATTGATTTAAAAGAGTTATTAGAAGGATTTGCTGGAAAAGGAGCAGTACAACAATTATCAAACGATAAACCTGTTGTATCTGTAGTAGAAGATGCGAAAAAAGAAGTAGAAAAAGATAAAGATAAAGATAAAGAATAGTAAAGCGGGAGGAACCTCTAGTAAGTGAGATACTAGAGGTTCTTCTGTGAATTTTAATATTTCGAATAATATACATTTTTATATATTGTTTTAATTATTTAATTTATATAGAATGAAAAAGGTATGTATCAACTCTTCAATAGAGAAAGAGATAGAGAGTCGCATTGATACATTTGAATCGTATGATTTATATAAAGAAATTAAATGTAAAACAATTACATTTAAAACGGTATGGAGGGGTAGAAATATGTTTCAAGGGAAATTAAGGAGTAGTAGTTTAAAAGCAAAGTTACTTGTATCATTTGTTATGATTTTAATTCTTCCAAGTATTGTAATTGGTTGGACGTCTTATCAACAAGCGAAGACAAACTTTAATGAAACGATTTCACAATCGGCGAAAGACAATATAAAAATTTTGGATAATGTAATTAATAAAGAATTGGATAGTAAAAAAGTAGATGCAGTTTATTTTACGAAACTATTTACACAATCAAGTTACCAAACGGATCAAATACAAAATATCCAAAATAAACTAGAAGAATATAATAAGTTACATCCAGAACTGGAAGCCATCTATACTGGATCCAGCAATGGGCAGTTTATTCAATCACCGTCTATTCAAATGCCAGAAGGATATAATCCTACAGAAAGAGATTGGTATAAAGAGGCAGTGAAAAAAAGTGGAGAAGTAATTATTACAGCCCCATATAAATCAAAAACGACAGGAAATATTGTTATTACAATAGCAAAACAAAATGAGGATAAGAGTGGTGTTCTTGGTATTGATTTAATTATTAATGATATCGTAAACACTTCAAAGATGGTTAATATCGGTAAAAGTGGATATGTAGCAATTTTTGATCAAGATAAAAATGTGGTAGCACATCCAACGATGAAGCCAGGTGATAAGGTAGAAGAGAAACTTGAAAAAGAGTTGTACAAACAAGAAACAGGTGATTTTAATTTTACATTAGATGGTGAAGATCGTCATATCACTTTTAAAACAAATAAGATAACTGGATGGAAAATAGCAGGAATTATGCCTGCAAAAGAAATTATTGAAGCTGCTGAACCTATTTTCTATAAAACGATAACTGTTATTGGTATTTCATTAATAATTGGCGGGATTTTAATTTACTTCATAATTGCTTCTATTATTAATCCGTTAAAACAACTTGTTATATCATCGAAAAAGATTAGTGAAGGCGATTTAACAGAATCTATTGCAGTTCATTCTAAAGATGAAATTGGACAGTTAGGAGAAAGCTTTAACGAGATGGCAGCATCATTACAGAATGTCATTTCCAATATAAATACTTCAGCAGGTCATGTAGCAGCATCTTCAGAAGAATTAACAGCTAGTATGAAGCAGACGAGTGAAGCGACGGAACAAATTACACAAGCGATAGAGCAAGTGTCGAGTGGAGCGGAAATACAAACGAAAGAAGTCGAAGAAGGCGCAACATTATTAGAAGAAGTTACAGAAGGAATTCAACGTGTTGCAGACAGCTCTTCATTAGTATCCACAGCATCTATGTACACGAAGAAAAAGGCTGAAGATGGTGGAAAGTTAGTTGAACAAACTGTGAATCAAATGCAATTAATCCATGAGTCTGTTTCACAATCAGATAAAGTTATTGTTTTGTTAGATGATAAGTCGAAACAAATTGGAGCAATCCTTGAGGTAATTCAACATATTGCAGAGCAGACAAATTTATTAGCATTAAATGCTGCAATTGAGGCTGCGAGAGCTGGAGAACAAGGAAGAGGATTTGCAATTGTAGCAGATGAAGTGCGAAAGTTAGCAGAACAATCAGGACAGTCTTCTACGGAAATTGGAAAACTAGTAAAAGAGATACAATTTGACATAAAAGAAACAGTAAGCTCTATGAAGCAAGTTGGAACAGA
Source organism: Bacillus sp. BB081 (assembly GCF_008368895.1). Taxonomy (NCBI): domain Bacteria; kingdom Bacillati; phylum Bacillota; class Bacilli; order Caryophanales; family Bacillaceae; genus Bacillus; species Bacillus sp. BB081. The sequence continues at coordinate 11,610 of NZ_QOZX01000109.1, read as the reverse complement.
AGTACAATCAGGACTTGTAGTTGCAAATGAAACGAAGCAAAGCTTCGCTGAAATATTGAAGTCTACAGATGATACAGTTGTACAAATTGATAGTATGGTAGAAGTAGCGGAACAAATGACAGTAGATGCAAAACAAGTTAGTGCATCTATTAATGAAATTGCAGCTACAATTGAAGAAAATGCAGCAAGCGTTCAAAATATTGCTGGTTCTTCAGAAGAACAATTAGCTTCGGTAGATGAAATCAATGCAGCAGCAGTTCATTTATCGCAAATGGCAGAAGAATTACAAGAGATGATTGGGAAATTTAAAGTGTAATAAAAAATGTTAAGAAACGAGGTAGTAATTGTACTTCGTTTCTTTTTTTGTGAAGATAAAAATAAAGAAATATAGAGTAACCGTGTTATGATTAGTTGTAATCGCAAAAGACTGTAAATTCATTAAATTCTATCTTTAATTATGTTAGGGGAATGGTTTTGAAATTTAAAAAGTTAAAACTACAACCAAGAATTACATTAACAATTAGTACACTTATTTTAGTCGTACTTCTGTTAACAAGTTATTTATTTTATTACATATTGTCTGAAACGGTAGAAGAGCAAATTGGGAAACGGGCTTTGCATGTTGCTAAAACAGTTGCTGCTATACCTGAAATAAAGGAAGCTTTTCAAAAAGAAAACCCAGCTTCTATCATTCAACCAATTGCAGAAAAAATTCGAATTGATACAGATGCTGATTTTATTGTAGTTGGAAACAAAGAGGGGATTCGATATGCACATCCTGAGCGAGATAAAATAGGAGAAGCGATGATTGGTGGAGATAACAAAGGAGTTCTATTAGAAGGGAAATCGTATGTTTCGAGAGCAACTGGATCATTAGGTCCTTCATTACGTGGCAAAGTTCCAATCCGTAATCAGGAAAATGAAATTATAGGCGTGGTGTCTGTTGGATTTTCAATGGATGATATTCATGGAGCGGTAGAAGTGTATGGAAAGCGTGTATTTTGGATTACAATAATAGGTCTTTTAATTGGGATAATTGGTTCTATATATTTAGCGGGAAGTATAAAAAGAATGATGTTTGGGATGGAGCCAGAAGAAATTTCATCTTTATATGAAGAGCATAGTACAGTGATTCAATCTGTACGTGAAGGGATAATTGTTATTGATCAAAATGGCATGATTAGTTTAGTCAATCAAGCGGCTTATGATATTCTTTCGCTAGATAAACAACGAAATATTATTGGAGAATTTATTTTAAATATAATTCCTAATTCAACGATACTAGATGTATTTCAAACTGGTGAAGAACAGTTTGATCGTCAATTAAATATAAGAGGGCAGGCTGTGATTGCGAACCGTCTACCTATTAAAGTAAAGAATAAAGTAACTGGCGTTGTATCGAGCTTACGCTTGAAATCTGAACTGGATCAGTTAACAGCAGAGTTATCTCAGACGAAGCAATATACAGAGGCATTACGAGCGCAAACGCATGAATATAACAATTTGTTGTATACGCTTTCAGGTCTTATCCAGTTAGAATCATATGAAGATGCTTTAGAGCTTATTCATAAGGAAACAGCGGTATATCAAGATTTTGTTCAATTTATTATGAAGCGAATTCAAAATCCATGGTTAGGTGGAATTTTAATTGGATTCTATAATAGAGCGCGAGAGTTAAAGATTGATTTTATGCTAGATCGAGAAAGTAGCTTAGATAAATTAAGCCCGCATATTGAGAGTAATTACGTCGTTTCTATTTTAGGAAATTTAATTACGAATGCATTTGAAGCAATTGAAAGAAATGAAGAGAATGATAAGAAGGTAAGGATGTTTGTAACTGATATTGGAGAAGAGATAGTAATTGAATTGGAAGATTCAGGACAAGGGATTCATGATGAAGTCATTACTAGCATATTTTATAAAGGCTTCTCTACGAAAGAAGGCGGGAAACGAGGATATGGATTAGCAAAAGTGAAAGAGTTAGTAGAAGATTTAAATGGAAGTATTGCAATCGAAAAAGGGGATTTAGGTGGTGCGTTATTTATTATTGCATTACCAAAAGAGAGAGGCGAATTGTAATGGATGAGGAGATTGAAGTATTGATTGTAGAAGATGATATTCGAATTGCGGACATTCATCGTCGTTTTACTGAAAAGATTGAGGGATTTAAAGTAATTGGAACAGCAACGACTGGAGAACAAGCGAAAGAATGGCTAGAGCTTGTGAAGCCACAGCTCGTTTTATTAGACGTGTACTTACCTGATATGCAAGGAACGGAACTTGTCACATATATTAGGCATAATTTGCATGATACAGATATCATTATGATTACAGCTGCATCGGAAACAGATGTAGTGAGGCACGCCCTGCGGGGCGGAGTAACAGATTATATCGTAAAGCCACTTATGTTTGATCGATTTAAAGCAAGTTTGGAAAATTACCAAAAAAAGCTTGTACAGTTAAAGAAAAATAATCAGCTATCTATAGAACAAATTGAACATTTATGGTCTCAAAGAGGCGTAAAGGGAAATGAAATAGAATATGCCCCGAAAGGGATAGACCCCTTAACTTTAGCAAAAATAAAAAAGCATATGTTAACAGTGAATGAAGAAGGAATTACGGCAGAAGTGTTAAGTACAATGGTAGGCGTAAGCAGGTCAACAGCGAGGCGGTATTTAGAGTATTTAATATCAGGAAAGAAAGTTCATGCGGAGCTTATATATGGGAGTGTAGGGAGACCAGAAAGAAGATATTTTCTTGTTTCTTCATAATAAAAAACAGTAGAGGATATATGTCCGCTACTGTTTTTTATTTTATATTGGAATAATCCCAATTATAATGCCAGTAATCAACATTACCATTGTCGTTCCAACTGCCCACAATAAAGTAAAACGTTGATGTTCACCAAAATCAACTTTTGCCATCCCAACTAATAAATAAGTGGATGCAACAAGGGGGCTTAATAAGTGAACAGGTTGTCCCAGTAAGGAAGCGCGTCCCATTTCAGCTGCACTAATTCCATAAGTAGCAGCAGCTTTTGTCAAAATAGGTAATACTCCGAAGTAAAATGCATCATTGGACATGAAAAATGTGAATGGCATACTAAGAAGAGCTGTAATAATTGGTAGTTGTGGGCCAAGAGCGTCTGGTATAAGAGTTACTACACTTTTAGCCATTGCATCTACCATTTTTGTTCCTGATAAAATTCCAGTGAAAATCCCAGCGGCAAATACGAGAGAAACAACTGCTAATACATTTCCTGCGTGAGAAGCAATACGCTCTTTCTGTTGCTCTAAGTTTGGATAGTTAATCATAACAGCAATAGCGAAAGCGATTGTAAATAAAACAGGTAACGGCATAACTTCTAGTATGAGACAGACAAGTAAGGTAGCAGTTAATAAAAAGTTAATCCATAGAAGTTTAGGACGTTTATGAACCGCAGCTTCTACTGTTGCAGCTTGTTCATCCATTGTTTGCATTTGTTTTAAATATTGTACATCCATAATTCCTAAACGCTTTCTCTCTTTTTTTCCAAGATAGTAAGCAACGAAAACTACCCAAAGTGCACCAGCAATCATTCCTGGTATAAGTGGTGTAAAGAGCTCTGATGCGTCTAGTCCAAGTGCACTCATAACACGAGCTGTCGGTCCACCCCACGGTGTGAGATTTGTCACCCCTGCACCTAACATAACAACCCCAGCTAATATAAGTGGATTCATCCCAAGGCGTTTATATAGTGGGTACATTGCGGAAACAGTAATCATATAGGTGGTCGTTCCATCCCCATCTAATGAAACGATAATAGTAAGAATTGCTGTGCCAACAACAATTTTTAAAGGATCTCCTTTTACAAACTTCAAAATCCTACTAATGACAGGATCGAATAGCCCGCTATCAATCATAATTCCAAAATATAAAATAGCAAACATAAGCATAATACCAGTAGGTGCTAGTTTTTGAATTCCCTCTAACATCATAGGCCCCATGTCTGCATAAAATCCTCCAATTAATGCGAAAGTAATTGGAATTAATATTAATGCTACTAGTGCTGACATACGTTTCGTCATAATTAAAAACATAAAGACAAATACCATCGCAAATCCAAGTAGTGCTAACATGTAATCTCCCCCTCAAAAATGATTACGCTTTCAAAATAAAATAAAAATTCAGAAAAAAGTTTTTTTGTTTATCATAAAAGCATCTATTTGAAAGGTAAATAATTTGAAAAATAACATCATTAGAAGCATAATTTTTATTTTGGTCATTTTGTTCACGGTAGTTAATTTGAATTTTTAAAAAGTAAGCTGCTATCCATAAGAATGGTAGAATAAGATGAAAATATTGAAGTGTGAAATAGGGAGTAGATTTTATATGAAAACAAGAATGGAAGAGATTTATAGTTCTTATGAAGGAAAAGTAGAAGAGATTTTTGTTAATGAATCTTCTTACGTATATGAGTGGGAAAATTTAATGATGATCCGAAAAAATAACGGTGAGCTTGAAAAAGTTGCGGTCGGTATTAGTGGAAATATAAGATTAGTAAATGTAGTTGCTGGGCAGCAAATTAATACAGATACATTATTAGTTAAGTTAGAAGACGATTTATTAATTACAGGTTGTGAATGATGAGAGATGTGTAGAAATGGCTACACATCTTTTTTGGTCTTTATATTACAAAAAGCACATTATTTTTTCACAAATCTCACACAACTTTTTGATATGCTCCTTGTGGAAGATACGGTTAGGGAGGAAGTAAAATGAGAACAAAGTATGTGACACTTGCTATATGCTTATTCTTTGTCTTTACAATAGTAGGATGTGGTAAGAAACAAGCAGAGGCTGTAGCGATTGATGAGAAACATGATAAGTGTGATATTTGCCAAATTGGGGTAATGGATAATCAATTTGCAACAGAAGTCATTTTAGAAAATGGAAAAGCGTTAAAGTTTGATGATATCGGTTGTATGTATAAATGGATGGAGATTAATCCAGGTGAAAAGACGAAAGAAAAATTTGTTCGAGATTATGATTCGAAAGAGTGGATTTCGTTAGAAGATGCGACTTACGTATATGATAAAACAATAACGACACCGATGGCTTATAATGTCATTTCATTTGAAAATAAAAAGGATGCAGAGAGTTTTGTGTCTAACTATAAAGGGAAAGTTCTTTCATATAAAGAGCTAGCAGAGCATAAATGGGAAATGAATAAAGAGATGATGGGGAACCCGAAAAAGGGAAATCACGGTGGTCATCATTAATACTAAAAAAGACAACTACATAAGTTGTCTTTTTTTAGTATTACTCAGGTACAAATATAGAAAAGGTGTAAAAATTTTAGAAGAACGGTTACAATGGAATATAGTAACCTAAAGCAATCATTTATGTACTTTTTAGAAATGTATACAAATGCGGTAAAATCGTGCTAAACTAATTGCTTCATAATGTTAATGATGAGGCCATCAAGCACATCATTCCAATAGGTTGAGAAACATAGTATAGGTTTTAAGATAATCCGATTAAAGAAGGAATATAAAGGGCTTATGGATAAATGTACTCAAGAAGAGTTATTGTATGTGATGGAGGAATGGTTAAGAAAACATTATCTTTCATAGGAGCTGTAGTTGTGAGAAAACAAAAAATTTTATTATGTATGTTATTAGGACTTTTAATGACGGTAGTGGCTTGCGATAAGCAAGAGGAGCCAGAATCGAAACCGGTTCATGTGAAAAACGAAAAGAAAAAAGAAAAGCATAAAGAACAGGAAGAACCTAAAGAAGAAAAAAGTATAAATTTAATGGACAAACAGTTGCTACTTTCTGCGACTCTTGGAGACACGGAAACAGCTATGAAGCTGATTCAAGATGGAGCCAATATAAACGTAGAAGGTGACAACGGAGAAACACCCGTCCTTGCAGCAACGTACCAAAATCATGTAGAGACAGTGAAAGCATTAATTGGTGCAGGTGCTAATATTGAAATTAAAGATGAGAAACAAAGCAATCCACTTCTTTATGCAAGTAGAGAAGGATATACGGATATTGTAAAAGTATTAATTAATGCAGGAGTTAATACGAAAGAAACGACTAAGTCAGGTGGAACAGCACTTATTTCTGCATCTGAGCGTGGCCATGTAGAGGTCGTAAAAGAATTATTAGAGCATACAGATATTGATGTGAATTATAAAAATGCTCGTGGTGGAACAGCTTTAGTAGAAGCAATCGTATTAGGAAATGGTAGTGAAAACCATAAGAAAGTAATTCAAATGCTTATTGACCACGGGGCAGATGTAAATATGGCCAATAAGGAAAATATTACGCCACTGCAATATGCTGAAAAAAGAGGTTTTAAAGATATTGCAAATATGTTGAGGGTAGCTGGAGCGAATGAAGTAGTACAGCCACAACCGCAACCGGTAGAATAACAAGTATGAAATAATCCCATTTAGATAGACAGAATGAAGAAGTCATTGAGTATGATGGATTCAGTAATGTGTATTTGAATGGGATTTTTGTTTGTAAAGAAAACCGTATCCTGAAAAAGGATACGGTTTTTTTTACAAGGAGATAAGGAATCAAAAAAATGAAGAAGTCTTATCTCTTTTATATGAGTAAAGGGTCTAGAATGAATCTTGTCCTTTTCATTATTTGTTTAACTCCATTGCAACTTGTTTGCCATTTACGAAAACCTCTGCCACTGCTACTACAACTTCCATCACTTTTTTCATGTCTCATCTCTCCTTGTTTTTTGTTTCATTTCCTACTTTTAGTATAAGGAAATATAGCACTTGCAACTATCGAATTGGATGACAAGAGACTTACATTGTTGTAAGGACAATCGTTTTATTTGTAATAAATGTGATTTTGAATGTGGATTCAGAAATTTCTGTTGTTTTGAACTATAATTAGAAAGAGAGTGGCTTAGAAAGAAGGGGATAATATGAAAAGAATTCTTGTTATTAGTGATATTCATGGAGAAATAGAAAAGTTCGAACGGTTATTGGAAGAAGCTCAATATGATGTAAGACAGGATCAATTAATTTTACTGGGAGATTATGTAGATCGTGGTCCAAATGCGCGTGCTGTAATTGAAAAGGTAAAAGAGTTAAAAGAAGAGGGAGCCTTCGTTCTAAAGGGCAATCATGAAGATATGATGATTAAAGCGTTAACGACAGATGAGGAACGTTCATGGAATCATTGGGTAAAAAGGAATGGTGGAGATAAGACTTTATACAGCTATGGCTTTGTAGAAGAAGATATTGTGGTTAATGAAGAAGCCTTCCAAAAACCCATTTTACAATCGCATGTTTTAGAGGAACATGTAAAGTTTATTCAAGAATTAGATCATTACATTGAAACAGAAGAGTATATATTTGTACATGCCGGTGTTGAGCCATTGAAGCAGGTTTCGGAATGTGAATCCTATACGTTAATGTGGATTCGTAATGAATTTCATAATAGGTATAGTGGTGAAAAGGTTGTTGTATTTGGTCATACGGAAACAAAAACGCTTCATGGTAGTGAAAATTGCGGCGTGTATTTTGGGAGTAATCGTATTATAGGGATTGATGGCGGTGCTGTATATGGTGGCCAGTTAAATTGTTTAGAATTGCCGAGTAAAAAGGTATACGTAGTAAAAAGTTGAAAGAGATAAGGGGAATCTTATTTCTTTCAATTTTTTATTAAGAAAAATTTAAGAAAGAAATTTTATAATAAATCTTTCAAATTTTATATTGAGAAAAACGTTAAAATGTAATTATAAATAGGATTGAACAATATGGTGGAAGGTGAGAATATGCGCTTACTCGTAGTAGAAGATAATGCTTCTTTATTAGAGTCTATTGTCCAAATATTACGCGATGAATTTGAAGTAGATACAGCATTGAATGGGGAAGATGGATTATTTCTAGCGTTACAAAATATATATGATGCCATTTTGCTTGATGTGATGATGCCAGAAATGGACGGTTTTGAAGTAATTCAAAAAATACGTGATGAAAAAATTGAAACACCAGTCCTATTTTTGACAGCGAGAGACTCTCTAGAAGATCGAGTGAAAGGCTTAGATTTTGGTGGAGATGACTATATCGTTAAGCCGTTTCAGGCTCCAGAATTAAAAGCAAGAATTCGTGCGTTGTTACGAAGAAGTGGTAGTCTAACAACAAAGCAGACCATTCGCTATAAAGGGATTGAACTGTTCGGAAAAGATAAAGATGTTCAAGTAGATGGACAAGGTATTAAGCTAACATTAAAACAATATGAGCTTTTAGAGTACCTTGTTCAAAATAGCGGAAAGATTTTAATGCGTGAACAAATTTTTGATCGTGTTTGGGGATTTGATTCAGATACGACAGTAGCAATTGTAGAAGTGTATGTACATCATTTACGTAAAAAATTAGAGCCATTCGGTTATCAGAAAGATATTCAAACTGTTCGAGGTATTGGATATATATTAAAAGAACAATGAAAAAGGGAAGCATGTTTCAGAAAACACGCATTCGATTGACTATATTGAATTCATTAGTATTTATCATTTTGATAGGCGTATTAGGTAGTATTATTTATTCGTACACATATAATCGTATTTATAATGAAGTAGATAAATCGATAGGAAAATCCGTTCAGCATAGAAAGAATTCAGATGATAAAAAACTACCTAAAAAAATTAGGGGATATCCTCCGATTGGGGATCCAAGGATAATGGAGTTAACTTGGATTGGAAACACAGTGGAGATAGGTATTGAAAACGGCAAACGCCGTTTTATCTTTGAAGATAATTTGGAAAAGTTTTCTCCAAAGAAATTAGGAACTTTGCAAGATATAGAAGTGCAAGGGCAATATTTTAGAACGTTTGCATTTCAACAAGATGAAAAAATAGTTCAAATCGTACGCGATATAACAGCTGAAAAAGAAATGTTAAATACTTTATTTTTAATTCTTGTTATTGGTTGTAGTGTAGGAAGTTTATGTGCAATAGGCATCGGCTTTTTCTTAGCCGGCAGGGCACTCGTACCCATTCAAAATTCGTGGGAAAAACAGCAGCAGTTCGTTTCGGATGCATCGCATGAATTAAGGACACCACTTGCGGTTATTCAATCAAAAACGGATGTGTTATTCCAGTCACCATCTGCGACAATAGAAGAAAAAGCGATGGATATTTCTACGATTTCAAAGGAGTGTAGACGGTTATCTAAGCTTGTAACTAATTTATTATTGTTAGCACGTTCGGATTCTAATCAAATTGAGATGGATAAGAAAACATTTGAAATGGATAAATTGTTAGAAGAAATAGTAGATCCATATAAGGAAATTGCTTCATATCAAGAAAAAGAGATGATATTGAAAGTAGAACATGACATATCATTTATGGGTGATAGAGAGAGAATTCATCAAATGATGGTCATATTGTTAGATAATGCGATGAAGTATACAAATGGGGGCGGGCATATTCAAATCGATTGTACGCAAACGAGCAATTCAATTCGTATACGGGTGAAAGATGACGGGATAGGGGTTAAAGATGAGGACATCCCAAAATTATTTGATCGTTTTTATCAAGGTGATAAAGCGAGAAGTGCGTCAGAAGGAGCGGGATTAGGCCTTTCAATCGCAAATTGGATTGTAGAAAAGCATTATGGGAAAATATTAGTAGAGAGCAAATGGGGAGAGGGTACTTGTTTTGAAGTGAATTTCCCTAAAAACCAAAGAATATAAGTGAGAAGACGATCTTGTTTTTACAAGGTCGTCTTTTTTAAGGGAAAGTTAAGAAACTATTTATAACATGTATGATATACAAAAAGTTCGCCCTATGAAGAAGCGATTATAAAAAGGTATTTGAGTAGATTATATCGATCATAATATTATTTCGATTATGTATAGGGAATGATGGAAAAGAAAGTGTAAGAGGGAGGAATTAATTTTGAAAAAGAAAATGATGACGGTATTCACTATTGGAGTAATGAGCTTAAGCATATTAGGGGGTGCCTCTCCTTCTGAAACATCAAAAGGAAAGACAAATTACACGCAGCGCAGTAAAGAACAATTAAATAATGGGAAGATACATGCGGTGCATACAGAAGAAAAGGCGGAGAATCTAGGTATTGAAACGGAAGGGAAAGAACAAATTACGCTAGAAAAAGAAATTCATGAGACGGAAGTAGGAAGAGAAGCTGAACAGTTAGGAATTTCGATTGAAGGAAAAGACGTTGGAACTCTTTCAGAAGAAATCTATGAAACAAAAGTGAAGCAAGAAGCGTTAAAGCTAGGCATATCTATAGAGAATACAACGATTGTAAATTTAATCATTCAAATTAATACGATTAAAATTAACGATGAAGCGGATAAATTAGGCATTTCGACAAATGGAAAAGAAATAGAGGACATTGCGGAAGAAATCTATGGAACGAAAGTAAGAGAGGAAGCAGGGAAGTTAGGTATTTCCCAAAAAGGAAAAGAGATAGAAACGTTAGCGCAAGAAGTGTACGAACAAAAAGTGCAGGAAGAAGCAAAAAAATATCATATTGATTTGTATGGTAAAGATATATATCAAGTATTAAGCGAAATTAATGAACAAAAAGTGTTACAAATGGCAGATGAGCTTAATATGGATAAAACGAATATGAACGTTCAAGAATTAGCAGAAAAAATCAAAAAAAATCAGCCTGAAAAAGGAAAAGAACTAAATTTTGTACCGGTGATTCGCACGGATGCTGACGCGTTTTATTCTTATTTAACGAACTAAAAAGGGCGTGAGAGTGATACGGAGATGGAAGTGGTATATATGTATGGCTTTACTAGCTATAGCAGTATGGAATGTATATACAAATGGCATTACAAAGTATGTGGAGAAGTTAACATTCTTCAATATACAAAGCGGAAAAGAAGCAGATTTTAGTAATAATGATGAAAAGGTCATCTTATCGAATGTACCTTTAATTCAGCAATTACCAGAGCTAGATAGAGGCTGTGAAGTGACTAGCTTAGCGATGATGTTACAATATGCAGGCATTACAGTGGATAAGATGAAATTAGCAAATGAAATAAAGAAAGTTGATTTTATGAACGATGGTGTACGTGGGAATCCGAATGAAGGATTTGTAGGGAATATTTATACCTTTTCTGAATCTGGATATGGTGTATATCACGGACCACTTTTTCAATTAGAGAAAAAGTATTTACCTAATAAAGCTGTGGACTTAACAGGAAAGAGTATAGAAGAACTTTATAAGAGTGTAAAATCAGGACAACCGGTAGTTATGATTACGAATGCAACATTTGCGCCATTAGATGAAGATGAATTTACTACATGGGAAACAAATAGCGGAGATGTTTCTATTACGTATAATGAACATTGTGTAGTACTGATTGGATACGATGAAGAATTCGTATATATTCGGGATCCTCTCGAGGATAGCCTAGATGTAAAAGTGCCGAGAGGAAAATTTGAAAAGGCATGGATGCAAATGGGGAGTCAGGCGATTAGTTATGTGAAAAGCTCTAAATGAATTAGTAAGGAAATAGATGTAAGGAGCTGTAAGAGGAGTTTTTGTGGGTGTTTTTTGTTAAGAAATAAGAGAACCTCAGCTTATTATATAAGCTGAGGTTCTCTTAT
>NZ_QOZX01000108.1:0-7086 GCF_008368895.1 Bacillus sp. BB081 | reverse complement strand
ATCCTTTCTTTCTATTATATTATGCATTTTGATTAATGACAGTATAGTTTTTATGACTTACAACTGTAAGAGGTTCCATATCTAGTTCTCTAAAATTTTCCATAATTGTTATATCTACAATAACGGAGTTTTGATTTACTTTTTGAACACGGCCTTGCATTCCACCTTTAAATTCAATGATATCTCCAGTTTCTGCGATCTGCATAAGCAACTCTCCTTGTTACAGTTTTCCAAAAAAAGAATAATTTTGGTTTTTTTTTATTTCCTCTTATTTTGAACCATATTGTCTAGTTTGTAAATGTTTCCAAAGTAAAAATTCGAAAAATATTCACATTTTGTAAGAAAATATGAAAGAACTCCAAGTTATTAGAAAAAAAGAACGGTTTAATGCGTGCATCTTTATATAGGGGTATAATGAAAAATATACAATACCTACTAAAGTGGGGGAAATTAGAGGCGGTAAAATGATGTTTGAATTTGTGGGGAGTGTTATAGCATTAACTTTATTTGTATTTTCTTATATAAATTTAAAAAAGATTCGTCATCATGAAACGACTACATATTTTGATGGGATGGATGGTATACATGCTGGGGTCACACATGAGAGTGGCGGGGATATGTAAAGGTGTATAACTTTCTTTTTTTGCGTGGTATGATATTTAAAAATAGTACATAATAGAGTTCGTAAGTGATGAATGGAGAGTGGAAAGAATGAAGATTTCTTTTATTCGTCATGGCCGCTTAGATCGTACTATAGAACCAATGACGGTTACATCCTTTCATGAATGGATGAAAGGATATGACTTACACGCTATAACAGAAAAAGCACCTATACCAATGGAAACAATGGAAGCGATTGAAGCAGCAAAGTTGATTGTAACGAGTGATCAAAGGTGTGCTATACAGTCAGCAGCTGAATTAATGAATTCTTTATCTTTTATGCAAAATTCTCTTTTTAGGGAAGCTGAAATTTCGACGAATTTTTATGCTCCAACATGGTTGAAATGTAAACCTAACGTATGGATGTTTATCGGGCGAACATTATGGATACTTGGTTACAATAAAGGTGTTGAGTCTTATAAGGAAGTAAGAGAGAGGGCAAGGCAAGCGGCTTACTTATTACACCGTTATGCTCTCGTACATGGAAGTATTGCTCTTGTAGGTCATAATTACATTAATGCAATGGTTGGTGCGGAGCTGAGAGCGATGGGATGGTCTGGTGCTCCTATTTTACATAGGAAGCCATGGGGATGTACAACCTATACATTCCACGAAGCGATGGATGGAAATATATTAAATACAAAATTAACATAAAAGCACACGATTTATATATAAATCGTGTGCTTTCTTTTTAAGATATAGAAATTTTGATGTTTAATGTTTTTACGAGATGTGCATAAGGTTCGCCTACAAGCATAACGATTTTATCTTTTTTATAACCTAGTTTTTCATATAGTGAATAGGCACGTTTGTTTTCTAAATTAACAAGTAATGCGATTTTTTCATGCTCCTTTTCAGTTGCATGGATTTCAGCAGCTTCAATTAATTGAGAACCGATTCCTTTTCCGCCATATGCACTTGAAACTGATAATGTATCAATGTAATATTCATCAAGTTCAGCTTCTTTTTCTAATGTAATTGATTCATCTTTATGTAATTCTCTTAAGTAATGTACAATTGGTGTATCAAGACTTGTTGCTTCACTACCGTGATAAGCGACAATAACCCCAACTGCAACCCCGTCTTGTACATATACAAAACAGTTTTCATAGCTCAGTCGATTTCTCTCTTTTGAGAACCATGTTTCAAGTCCTAGTAATACTTCTGTCTCAACTGTGCTGCCTGTGATTTTTTCAGCAATTTCGTGCAGAGCGTTATATAATAAAGGTGCAATTGCCTTCGCATCTGTCTTTTTTGCTTTCCGAATCATAGTATCCCTCCTAGTTTTATTTATATATTGTAGCATAGTGGTATGGAACTTTGCATAATTGAATGTCGAAATGTTTGATATAGAGAAGTAGCTATGTTAGTATATGATATTTAGTGGACATATAGTAAAGTGATATCGTTTGCGAAATAATGAAAATGAAATGAAGGTATAGCACCTGGATAATTTTACAGTTGTTGACCTATAGAATATACGATAAAATAAAATATTGCATAGAGGTGAAATACATGGATAAAGAATTAGCAAATGCAATTTTGGATCAGCTGAAAAATGGTGAAATAAAGGAGTATGTTGTTACGAAAGATGTATTTTATACGTTCAGAGAAGTTGTAGTAAGTCGAGAAGATTTTAAACATATTATTGGGAACGCACAGCGCGGCGGACAAGTAATTTATACATATTCAGAAACGCCACGTTCGTAACTAGAAGAATATAGGGAGGAGAATTATGGGCGATTTTAAACAAGGCATATTACCGCATTGGGATTATATGTGGAAAGATAGAGCTGGCAATAGGTTTATGGGGATGGTCATGTATCCAGAGAAACGAAAGTGTTCGGCAAAAATGCTTCAGAAAATAAAAAGAGCATATGAAGAGGCTATAGAAATTAAAGTAACCATACAAGTTCAACATACATATCAGTACGTAGAAGGAATGATTGTGTACTTTGATGAAGAAGCTCCTGTATGTACAATGATTGATAAAGATGAAAATCCACATCATATATTTGTAAAAGATATTTTGCGTATTGAGCACTCTGAATAATCTTTTCATAAATAAATTGAATTTCCATAATAATAATCTTTTTCTATAATAGTTATCTTTTAGTATGTAACGCGAACCGAAAGTATATGTATAATATTTAATAAAGTAAAATTGATAAATGTAATCGTTTTTTAGAACAGATTATCGTTTCATGTCTGTTCTTTTTTTCGTGATGCTGGAGAAATATATTCCTCCAGCATTTGCCGTTTTATGACAAAATATATTGGTAACTTTTTTAAAAATAAGGTTAAATTCGTTGACAACTTTTTTGAAAAGCACTTTATTGACATGAGTTTTAGAATGTTGTTTCATAGTCATTGTATTGAAAAAAATCGACTGTCTTGTCGAAAAGTAAAATTTAAAAAAAGAAAGAATTTATACATATATCTTGTGTCTTATTTTGAAACGTAATACAATATATAGAGAAATCAAGAAACAACATACAGAGAGTATAGATTGGAGAGGGAGGGTCGGAAATGATAGTTGCATATGATTCTATGACAGGAAACGTGAAGCGTTTCATTCACAAATTAAATATGCCGGCCGTTCAAATTGGTGAAGATCTAGTAATAGATGAAGACTTTGTTTTAATTACGTATACAACAGGTTTTGGCAATGTACCAGAACGTGTTTTAGAATTTTTAGAGCGCAATAATGAAAAATTAAAAGGCGTATCTGCAAGCGGCAATCGTAACTGGGGAGACATGTTCGGTGCAAGTGCTGACAAAATTTCTGCTAAATATGAAGTGCCTATTGTATCAAAATTTGAGTTATCAGGAACAAATAACGATGTAGAATATTTTAAGGAAAGGGTGCGGGAGATTGCGACACATTGAACTGAATAATGAAATCACGCAAATGCAGGACGGTTTTTATCAGCTTCATAAAGATAAAGAGGCATTAGAAGTCTTTATGGAAGAAGCTAGAGAGAATACCGTTCATTTTAATAGCGTGGCAGAGCGAATGGAGTATATGAAAGAATATGATTACTATTACAACGTTCTGGACGAGTATAGCTTGGAGGAAGTAGAAGAGGTATATAACATCGCTTATGGTGAAAACTTCGAGTTCCAATCTTATATGGCAGCATCTAAGTTCTACAAAGATTATGCGTTAAAAACAAATGATCAAAAACAATACTTAGAAAGCTATGAAGATCGTGTAGCAATTGTTTCATTATACTTAGGACGCGGTGATGTTGCGAAGGCAAAACACTTCGCAAGCATGATTGTAAAACAAAACTACCAACCAGCGACACCAACCTTTTTAAATGCGGGACGAAGCAGAAGAGGAGAAATGGTGTCTTGTTTCTTGTTAGAGATGGATGATAGCTTAAATTCAATCGGCTTTAACATTAATACTGCAATGCAATTATCAAAAATCGGCGGTGGAGTAGCTTTAAACTTGTCTAAGCTACGTGCACGTGGTGAGCAAATTAAAGGTATCGATAACGCTGCAAGTGGTGTAGTACCTGTTATGAAATTACTTGAAGATTCGTTTTCATATGCGAATCAACTTGGGCAACGAAAAGGTGCCGGCGCAGTATACTTAAACATTTTCCATTGGGATATTATTGAATTCCTTGATACAAAAAAAATAAATGCCGATGAGAAGAGCCGTATTCAGTCTCTATCAATCGGAATTATCGTTCCAAGTAAGTTCTTTGAGCTTGCTGAGAAAAACGAACCTTTCCATGTTTTCGCGCCTTATACGGTGTATAAAGAATACGGAAAGCATTTAGATGATATAGACATTGATGAAATGTACGATGAATTAATGAGCAATCCGAAAGTGAAGAAGAAGCCGCTAGATATTAGTGCACGTGATATGCTTATTAAAATTGCTATGATTCAGCTTGAGTCTGGTTACCCATACTTAATGTTTAAATCAAATGCAAATAACCAACATCCACTGAAGGATATTGGAACTGTGAAGATGTCGAACTTGTGTTAAATATGTAGCACCTTCTAGTAGAAATGCTAGTCGAAAACTCCGTTAAACGGGGAAAGCCTCAAATTTGAGGTAACCTACCGTGCTAAATCTTATCTTAGAATGAAAATATAAAAGTTCAGAATGTATCTTATTATTTTGTATAGCAGAGTTATGGGACAACATAAAGTAATAAGAGACTTTCTGAAGTATGTAAGATAAGTAAAAGCCTAACGACTATCCCTTATGGGAGTAGAACGCAAGCGATTGGCGTTCGAAAAGCGGAGCACCTAATCAGGTAATGCTGTAGGTGATGATATAGTCTGTCCTGTATGGTGACATACAGCAGTTGCATGAGCAACGGACTGAGGAGTAGCGGACTCGGTTGAACATTCGAGACAGAAATCTTCCAGCTTCAAGAAACTTCTGAAATAAATGATTACGGTACAGATGATATTATCCGTCGTGATATTAACTGTAATTTAGGATCGTTAAATATCGTGAATGTAATGGAAAATAAAGAAATTCGTGAAGCTGTTCATGCGGGAATGGAAGCTTTAACAGCTGTGTCTGATATGACGATCATTCCGAATGCACCAACTGTGAAAAAAGCAAATGATGAGCTTCATTCAGTTGGACTTGGCGCAATGAACTTACACGGATATTTATCAAAAAACAAAATCGCATATGAAAGTGCAGAAGCGAAAGAGTTCGCTCGTACATTCTTTATGATGTTAAATTACTACTCTATTGAGAAAAGTATGGAAATCGCTAAAGAAAAAGGCGAAACATTTAAAGACTTCGATAAGTCTGATTATGCGAATGGCACATACTTTGAAAAGTACGAAACGACAGATTACAGCCCAGTAACTGAAAAAGTTCAGCAACTATTTGAAGGAATTCATATTCCAACAAAAGATGATTGGACAAGTTTAAAAGAGCAAGTGAAGAAGAATGGATTATATAATTCATACCGTCTTGCTATCGCTCCAACACAATCTATCAGTTACGTTCAAAATGCAACTTCAAGCGTAATGCCGATCGTAAGTCAAATCGAATCAAGAACATATGCGAATGCGACAACATATTATCCAATGCCGTATTTATCAAAAGATACGTTCTGGTACTATAAATCTTCTTACGATATGAATCAGTTTAAATTAATTGATTTAATCGCAGAAATCCAAGAACATATTGACCAAGGAATTAGTACAATTCTTTACGTTAATAGTGATATTTCAACACGTGAATTAGCACGTTACTACATCTATGCACATAAAAAAGGCTTAAAGAGTCTTTATTATACGAGAACACGTAAGTTAAGCGTGGAAGAGTGCGTAGCTTGTACCGTTTAATATAAAAAGTGAGACATCATGAGCAGGGTTTTCTGAACCCTGCTCATGCTTAGTTATCAATTTTTCATGTTTATTTAGAGAAGGGGCGATTGAATGCGTGCGGTAAACTGGAACAAAAAAGAAGATGATTTTAGTTTAATGTTTTGGAAGCAAAACATCGCTCAGTTTTGGACAGAAGAAGAAATCGCGGTATCTTCTGACAAAAATACTTGGGCACAATTATCAAAAGAAGAGCAGGTTGCTTATAAGCGTGTATTAGGTGGTTTAACACTTTTAGATACGAAACAAGGTGGCGAAGGGATGCCACTTGTACTTGTTCATCTTGAAAATTTACAAGCGAAAAGTGTATTAGCTTTCATGGGAGCTATGGAAGAAGTACATGCGAAGAGTTACAGTCATATTTTCACAACGTTAGCTACTGAAGAAGAAATCGATGATATTTTTGACTGGGTAGACAACCATCCATTACTTGAGAAAAAGGCTGGTATTGTTACTAGTTATTATCGTCGTTTATTAAAGCCTGAAGTAACGAAAAAAGAGTTATACATGGCAATGGTAGCAAGTGTATTCTTAGAAAGTTATTTATTCTATAGTGGATTCTTCTATCCGCTTTACTTAGCAGGTCAAGGTAAATTGACGGCAAGTGGTGAGATTATTAACCTAATAATTCGTGATGAGTCCATTCACGGCGTATTCGTCGGTATTTTAGCACAACAACTCTTCGCAGAACTTTCTGCAGAAGATCAACAAGAAGTGCAAAAAGAAACACAAGAGTTATTAATGGAACTATATGAAATTGAAATGGCATACACAGAAGAAATTTACACTTCTATCGGTCTTGTAGAGGATGTAAATCGTTTCGTTCGTTACAATGCGAATAAAGGACTTATGAATTTAGGACTTGAGCCGAAGTTTGAAGAGGAAGAAATTAACCCAATCGTTTTAAATGGTTTACGTACAGATACGAAAAACCATGATTTCTTCTCTGTAAAAGGAAATGGTTACGTAAAAGCAACGAACGTTGAAAAGTTAGCTGATGATGACTTCGTGTTTAATTTTTAATATATATACTCATAAAGAAAAGCTGTC
>NZ_QOZX01000107.1:0-31007 GCF_008368895.1 Bacillus sp. BB081 | reverse complement strand
GCTGTGATGCTAGCCGCTAATTGGAGGGTGGTGCTGTAGTTGTTGCTGGACGAATGTTTGAATTCATATAGACGCTCTAGTTTTTTTCTCATTGCAATTAAGACTACAATAATTGCGTCTACTCCAGGCATTGGTGTAAGTACTTCTATTGCTTCTATACTTGTAATCGATTGATTGGCATGTCTCGTAGAGTAAACTGCTACGATAATCCAGTCGTTGAAAACTTCTTCATATCATGAAAGAGAATTGTGGAAGCACTTCATCATTTGAAACTTTTGTTTTGGTAGTTTTGAATATATAATTCACCGTACCAAATATTGTAATTCCGAAATAAAAAGCACTTGTTGCTTTTAGTCGGCAATCAAGTGCTTTAAGTTCATCTGCTTATTAAGTAGGATCATTTGAGGGGATTTTCAATTAACTTTACAATATCTTTAAAACTTACGAATTCATTAGTTTCATGTTTATTCCATTTATTTATATTCTTAGCCCACTAATAGCTATCTCGCCTAGTTATTGTTCTTATATTCAAAAGAATTATCTCTCTTCTTTGCACAAATATAAGTATTGGCCAAACTCAGGGAATGTATCCCAATTTCTAGATACATCATCTTTTTTCTCTCGCTCTTCTACTTCTCCAGTTTTAGAATCTTTTTGCTCCATAGCAATATGACCATTTTCTTGATACCCCAAAATCATACTTTTTAACTGTATATCCCCGTCATATTCCCAATACATTATTGTCCTTAGGAATAGTCTATTATCTTCTTTAACAATAAAATCGTAGTGTAAATATTTACGAAGAAAATCATCCAAAAAACTTACCGATACCCATTTCTCAGTGACATTTACTAAATACTTTGGCTGCTCTCCATCATTGAGAACAGCAGTATAAGAATGTCGATTTCTATGAAGTATCTTGGCTGCATTCTCATCAATAATATTCCAAGGCTTCTTCTTTATATTAGACCACTTATCACAATAATAAATTTCCATTAATTATACACCTTCCCATTAATATCACGAATAATAATCCCTTTCTCATTCGCCTCTTCAATAATTTTTTGTGGAACTGGTTTTGTTTGTACAGGGACTTCCAAAATTAATTCTCCATCTAGTCGACCACCTTTTAAAGCATTAGGATTAAAATTACCTGAAGAAATTTCTGAACCGTAAGAATACTTTTTAGTAAACTCACTTAAATAACTTAATGCCGTCTTTTCTTTTACTTCAGCCAATTGGATAAATTTCCTCGAGACAATTTCTTCACCTGGAATATAAGAATCCACAACATATTTCTTCCCATTGTTTTTTCACAAAATCGGGTATTGACTTCTTTTTAGATAGTGTTTTATCCGTGCCCTTACTACCATCTTTAGCTTTCGCAAACTTATAATAAGCTTCTATTAATATACGTTTCAATACAGGGTCTGGTGGTGATTTAAGCGTACTTAAAGATTCTCCTCTGATTCCTTCAAATTCAACATTCGAATTAACTAGTGAAGGTGTCTGATTATACCTTGCTTCATAAGAACTAGCAAAATCAGTTTATCTAAAAGCAGGTGGAACTTCAGCCTCTTTATTTGTATTATAAAGTAATTCTTCAAGCAAACTAATATCTTTATTTTCCATTACACCTTACCACCTTACTGATATTTACTTATTTTGTATTTCCAATTGTTTTAGTTTTCTTTCCCAAAGTTCTACTGTTGCACCTTGGCTTGGATACAATGGTAAACCATCCCCCTGTAATTATAAAAAAGCACTGGTTGCCTTTAGTTGACAATCAAGTGCTTTAAGTTCATATGTTTTTAAGTAGCATTAATTTTGTAAGTTTTATGTAACAGTATGACACCTTTTATATGTCGTGACAACGAATACGTTAAAACTTACGAGTTCATTAAATTCATGTCCATTCCATGTGTTTATATTCGTCACCCAATAAAATGTCATCTCGCCTAAACTCGTACTTCGTTTTCTATTCTATCATTGCACACAATACTCTATGATGGTACAACCATCATGAAGTATGTATTTTCAAATACCTTATTATTTTTAAGTCAAATGCAAATATACTTCAGTATTCGTTTCTGTATATGTGCTTATGCACATTTAATTTTAGCATCACAAGCTTAGTCGTTCTCATAAATAAAAACAGTTAGTTTTATTTTCCTCTCTCTTCAATGTCCTGTATTATTACCCAATCAATACCATCTTCCAACTCATTTTCAAGTTCTTCTAACAACTTAAACCCTTCTTGTTCAATACCAGCATCATACCCATAAACTTCAAAATATCTTTTCTTATATTTTGTATACCAATAATATTTACTGTACAATATGGTATTTTTATCTTCTTTTCCCACTAAATCTATTACATTATTAGTAAAGAACTCATAATAACTTAAAAATCTCTTTATTTTTTCATCACTAATATCCTTTCTAACGACTAAATTATATATGGGGTGAATAATTAATTGATTCATTCTGGGTAGCTTCATCACATCCTCTATGGAAAATGTTCACATTATATTATGAATACCACTCATCTTCAGAAAATTTCTCGTCATCTTGATTAGGCTTTAAATTGTATATGTCTATGAAACTTTTTATTTCTGATCTCAACAACACCAGATCCTTGCCCCTATGGTTATTCCAACTCATATCAACCTCTAAATTAATATCCAGCTCCCGACACCATTCAATAAAATCATACATGATCATTGTAAAACAAACGTTAAATTTATGAACCGATACCCAAATACCTATTCTTCCATCTCTAAGATTTTGTTGTCGTAATTTTAAATCTCCATCTAAGAACCACTTAGTATGTTGTTGCTGCTTCTCCTCAAACATTCATTTGTATCCTCCTATTTTTGTATAAACCTGTAAGCACATCCATTGCTGGACTTGTTCTTATACTACCTTTAGTTTTTGATAAATGTATTGGTTTGACATACGCGTCATCAACATTAAATTTATTAACTACCCTTTTGACTTGTTTAAAAATATCATCAGCAACGCTGGTTAGATTACCTCCCCCCTCTTAAACTCCCATAGGAAAGTTCTCCCCATGGGGTAAGTTATTACCGTTTACCAAAGAGGGTCTCTCTTTCCAATGAGGCTACATTTTCGAACTATAATCACTTCTTAACAACTACTAATCTACCTCTATTATTTATGTCCCTTTGGTTTCTGCACAATCATTAATGCTTCTTTTTAATACTCATCTTCAAATAGACAATTATATATAGTAACACCTGTTTCCTTTAACTCTAACGAAACATCCTCCACTTCAATACTCAACGTTTCTTTATCAAGATTCTTTATTCCGTGACTATCTAATAATTTTAAAATACTACTTTCTATTTTCTTAGATTCATCATTGTATGGCGAGGACTCTTCAACTAGATCGATTGTGCCATTAGTGTACCTACATCTAAAGTATTTAACCACTGCATATGGCGCAATTGCCGAAATCATTAGCATTACATAATTAATTTCTGATTGCTTCCGAACGTATTCACTGAATTCTACACTACCAAAACGAAATTTCACATCTAGTGGTAGAAGAATGTAAGAAAAACATGTTGAATAACTAAAATCAGTAATATTATCAACGCTTATATTTGGTATTTTATTAATTTCTCCATCCAAAAAATGTTTATCAACAAATTTTCCCAAAAGATATTGAAAATCCCCTTGCTTATATAACTTATTAACAACTTTTAGTATTTCATCACTCATAATCATTCCCCTTTATTGTACAGGATATCCATGTATATTTCCTTTACCATCCATATGAACCTTTCCCCTTGTCTCTCCATTTCCCCCTACTCCCCACTGCAATTTGGTTAAGACATTATTCCCCTAACCAGGGACATGTTTACCCTGTTTTCCAGCATCAACATGTCCTTGACTTGCTAGTTTATCATTTTTTCCAATGTTCCCTGCTACACTGGCTCCCTTACCAACATCTCCCCTACCTCCACCAGGAGACTGAATTTTCCGAATAGAATCCTTAGCATTTTGAATCGATTTATTCCAAACAAATCCACCATGTGCAAAAAGACTAGCCCCAGCAGCTGTTGCTGCTATATCTAATGGAATAACAATTGGTGACGCTAATCCGCCAGTTCCTACTTCTGCGACGATAGTTAAGAAATTAGATCCGCCTATGAGCGAAATAGCTTCAAACATTTCTACAAAAGACCCGGCTATTTAATAATATTGTCCTGCTTTTTCTAATGTTTCTTAACGTTGAAAAACATACTATGTAGCAGCAAATAAAGCCTATGTGTATGTGCAATACGAGGTACAAAAAAGAATTCGCTTAAATAATAATTTTCAATTTAAATCAACAAAAGAGACCTCAAATGTGAAGTCTCTCTTGTTGATTATTTTCCATAAGTAACTCGCCATTTATTTGTTTATTTTAAGACAGATAACATGGTTCATTCAAATATATATCCTAAAGAAAAAATTTTTCCTGCCGTCATAATCTAGTAGAATAGATTCAATTAATTCTTATTAATTGCGATAAACTCACTAGGAATCTCATCTGCTAACCAAACTTTTTCATTTCCTAAATAAAATTTAACGCCTTCTTCTCTAGCTTTTTCAGTATTAACTTCTAAAATAATAGGATGCTTATCTTTTCTTTTCCCCACTAATTCAGCAGTTACAATATCTTCAGAAAGATGGACATATTGTCTAGACATAGGTGATAGCCCATTTAATTCAATAGAATTTAAAAAGCGGGGAGATGTACCATGATAAAGAAATTTAGGTGGAACGCCTTCTTCCTTTACTATTTTCATGGGAATAGAATGTCCATACAACGCACGAATTTTATTTTCTTTTAGCTCATGCCTTTTTTTCTCAGATTTCTCAATCATTATTTTTAAATCTTCTATCTTCACATCGCTCCATTCAATGGATTGATGAAGTGCGTGTAAAAGCTGCTCAACAGACACCCAGCCATTCTCATCTAACTCCAATTCGTATTTCCACTGAGCATGACGTAAAGCATAAGATACTTCTTTACTTAAATTTGTATAGAATTTTTGTTTATTCAATTTCTTCACTCCGATTGTAATCAATCATTTCTTTCATAGCAACTTCGACCCACTCCCAAAAATCATCAAACTCTTTTCTTTGTTCAAAACCTTCAGAAGCAAAATCATGAATAAGTTGAACTTTACTTCCTTTGCCAATTTCAAAACACGCAATATCATCGTTGTCATCTCTTCTAGCAAAAGGAATTAAATTTCTTTTTGGATATCTTTCCTTTAAATCATGATACCTTCTAGTAGCCTGTTCAGATTCAATTAAATACCATACATCAAAATCAACTAAATTCAATTCCACGAATTTTTGGTAAGATTCAGGATATACATATATATCTTTATCAACGTAATACTTTTCCATAGCTATAGCACTTCTTTCTATTTCATTTTTTCTAACTCAAATGAACCCATTGGATTATTATTTCTAAAACTAGTCTTTTGCTTTAGAACTCTTAAGTCTAGAGCTTCTCCCCAAGTTCTAGGTACTCACTTTTTAGTTGTAAATCTATCAATCAGGTTTGTTGGAAGTGGATCTTTATAGTTTCTAATAGTTGCTTGAACTTCTATTCCAACCTCTCTAGCTGCAGCAATATTGTCTTCCTGCTCTTGTAAGTTCAATTGTTGTTCTTGCAAAGTAAATTGTTTCATCTTGGTTTGCCAGCTTGTACTTCTATAATCTCTTGAGTTCGTCTCATTGTTTCTTTAAAGAGTCGACATTGATTTCTATTAGATATCCTAAGTACACTCATACTCTCATCTGCCTCTTATTCTTGCAACCAATTTCGTACCACTGATGAACACTCTTTACAGGTGTTAAAAACATAGAAAAACCTTGATTGGCATATATGCCAATCAAGGTCTCAGTTTATATACCACCTATTATTTACACATTTCTCTTTCCCATACTCTTTTTCCGTCAGTTAAAAACACTGCACTTGGCGGATCATCATAGAGAGAAATTTCAACCAATGAACTTTTTTCTTGTTTTAGCCAATTATATACAGTACCTTCGTTTGTATTAGGTCGAGATAAAATATTATTTACTCTAAATACAGCTGCATCATATTCTGTATAATTTATATCATCCTCATCTAGTCCATTGTCTGTTTCAAAAACTGTATCTAGTTCTCCAATAATCCTCAATCCACTTTTCCATTCTAATATCATGTCACTATGTTCATAATTTATTAATGTTCCAATTAAAGAATCGTACCCCATTTGCATCCTCTTTTCTTATGATTTTTATGGTCTTGATGGTACTATATGAGCGCCATCTTTTCCATAATGAATCAACCCTTTAGTAGTCTCATGGTATTCACCAGTATTGCGGTCATAATATTTTCCTATTGGCTCACCAAAGTCTACTCTTTCTCTACCGTTTTTTAATAGTTCACCTTTCCCGGCGAACTTATCAAGCAATTCTTGTGCTATTTTATTATCGCCATAGAAAATGCTCTTATTTTTTCCATTTGCTAATTCTTGTTTATAGTTCGGTGTATCGGGAATATGCTTTTCTTGAGCTCCTGCTTTCACTTTTATTGGATAACCATTTACTTCACGGTATGGACCTTTAGGTACAGAATCTTTTCCATAAGAAGGTATTCGATTACTCGCACCCTTACCTCCACCAGAAGACTGGATTTTTTGAATAGTATCCTTAGTATTTTGAATCGATTTATTCCAAACAAATCCACCATTTACAAAAAGACTTGCCCCAGTAGCTGTTGCTGCTATATCTAATGGAATAACAATTGGTGACGCTAACCCACCAGTTCCTACTTCTGCCACGATAGTTAAGAAATTAGATCCGCCTATGAGCGAAATACCTTCAAACATTTCTACAATGGACCCGGCTATTGATATAACATTTCCAGCCAACCTTCCAGCTTGGTAAGTTGTCTTACTTTCTAATTTATCATTCTCATGTGGTTGTAGTCCAAAAAAGTTTTCTAGTGCTGCATCACCAGCACCTTGAAAAAATTCGATAACTCCATGCAAAAATGTTTGCGCATAAAGAGCTGTTTTTTCATGCCATGATCTATTGTCTTCCTGCTCTTGTAAGTTCATTTGTTGTTTTTGCAAAGTAATTTCTTTCATCTCGGTTTTTCGTGCTGTTTCTTCTATAATCCCCTGAATAGAACTCACCCAATCCATATTCAATCCTTGTGTACTAAACATCCCACTCACAGGACTAAATCCTTTCCCACTTTGCACTTCAGCGAGTCCAGCTGTGATGCTAGCCGCTAATTGGAGGGCGGTGCTGTAGTTGTTGCTGGATGAATGTTCGAATTCTTGTAAACGCTCTAGTTTTTCTTCTAGTTTTTTTCTCATTGCAATTAAGACTGCAATAATTGCGTCTACTCCAGGCATCGGTGTAAGTACTTCTATTGCTTCTATACTTACAATGGATTGATTGATTTCTTGTATTTGTTGTCTTATTTCATGTTCAATAACATCTGTTGAAGCAACTTTTGCTTGAAAATCGTTTGGAAATGCTTCGTTTTGGCGAATTAATTCTTCACATAAGCATATAATTCCTTGCGCTAATGGCCGAAATGTTTGGACAAGGTAGGCTTTTGCACTACTGTATGTTTGTCCTTGTAATACTGTATCTATCGCAAAGGCATCAATAGATTGAATGGCTTGTTCCATACTTTGAATCGTAGCATTACATATAGCGTTCATACTTTGAGTTTGACTTTGTACTTCTCCCAAATACATGTTTAAACTCATGTATTGGCCTCCCTTTGTAGTTGCTGCTGTTCATAGGAAAGGTCGTTTTCTTTCTCACTGAGATGCCGTTTTTCTTTAAGCAACGTCTCTTTTTCGTTTTCTAATTCGAATGTAAGTTTTCTTTCATACTGTCCGATCTCTTGCCGCATATTCGTAAAAAGGTGATATGCTTCTTTGTCACCATACCAAGTTTCTAGTATTCGGTTAAATAAACGATTACTTCTATTTTTCCATTCATGAAAACTAGCCTCAGCTCGTTCTTGATTTTGCAGCGCCATTCGGTTTTCATTTTGTTCTTCAAATATAATTCGTAATTTTTGATTACATTGACTCATTCTCGTTTCAATTTCTTGACTCATCTTTTCTCCCTACCTTTTCCCCTTTACGTAGGCTGTTACATTATTGAAAAGTCTTTTGAAGTCCGGTATCCATTTTCTCAAATTCATTTGCTACGGAATGGATATTATCAATCGTTTGTTGAAAAGCTGCGCAAAATTGTTTCGTGATCTGTAAATTTTGCTGATTTGCTTCTTGTGCTTTAAAGTTCACAGATAGTGTCGTACGCGTTGCCTTATTTATAGAGCGGCTAGTGGCACTTTGCATTCTATCTGAAGCATTTCTCATTTTCGTTGCAAGTTGCGTTGCCCTATGCAAATTACTCTGAAATTCTCCCATCACTTACTCCCCTCTACCATTTATTTACAAGAAAATTATACCACGGAAAAATATCCTAATAAAAAGAATATTCGAATTTAACAAACAATCAATCGCTGTTACTGAGGATACGAGCAACACTTACCTATCAACATAACTGGGTCCAAAGTGGATTCTACTTATACGAAAAAAGATGACCTCAGCCATATGCTAAAGTCATCCTTTTCTACCTTATTATTTCACTAATTCTCCATTATAAGCTTTTATATCAAGCGGAGCAGTTAAAAATTGTGCTGCTTTACTAACGAAAGATGTGAAGTGTTCACTCGTATTATGACTCGCAACTGCCGCTTCATCTTTCCATACTTCTACCATCGTATAAACACTTTCTTTTTCTGTATCTTTATATAAGTCATAAGATACATTTCCACTTTCTTCTCTTGAACCGTGAATGAGTGGCTGAATTTCTTCTAAAAATGATTGTTGTTTTGCTGGATCTACTTGAAATATTGCGTGAATAATAATCATGGTGCTTCCCCTCTCATCTTTCACTTATTGAATTTCTTTTATAAAATTATTTCCACTCAGCAACTTTTTCAACTGGAAGACGTACTGATTGGTAACCACTGTCAGCAGCTTTTCCGATTGAAATTAACATTACTGGTACGTGACGCTCTTTATCTAATCCGAATGCTTCTGCGATTTGGTCTTTTTCAAATCCACCAATTGGACAAGTGTCATAGCCGTGAGCACGTGCTGCTAACATAAATTGCATTGCTACAAGACCACCGTCAATTAGTACTGTATCTTTCATTACTTCTGGTGTAACCATTGAGAAGTAACCTGAAAGTTTTTTCATTTGATCTTCTTTTACTTCTGCTGGCATAAGTCCGCGCTCTACTGCTGTACCGTAAATTTCTTCTGCGTTATCAAAGTTGTTTAAATCACCGAATACAGCGATCATAGCTGAAGATGTTTCTACTTGAGATTGATTAAATTTCGCAAGTGGAGCAAGTGTTGCTTTTGCTTCGTCACTTTCAATCACAAGGAATCTCCATGGTTGCATGTTTACAGATGATGGTGCAAGTGTTGCTTCTGTAAGAATTTCAGTCATTTCTTCTTTACTAATTTTTACTGTTGTGTCGTACTTACGAATTGAACGGCGGCCTGTTAAAATTTCGTTAAAGTTATTTGTTTTTACTGAGTTAGTCATAGTTGAAGTCTCCCTTTTTTATAATTCTTTTATATTTTCTTGAATGTGATTTAACATATTTAAAAGATTATCGCGTTCTTCCTCACTTAATCCTTTAAATGCAGATGCTGCAAAACGTTCTTTTTCCTCTTGAAACGCCTGAATTTTATTTCTTCCCTCTTCTGTAAGAGAAACTAACGTAATTCTGTTATCATCTGGATTTTTACGCCTTACTATCATTTCATTTGCCTCAAGCTGCTTTAAATGCCTCGTTATCGCAGCATTATCAATATTCACTTCTTGCTGAAGTGCTTTTTGACTAATTTCACCTACTTCATATAACTGAAGTATAAGCTCTAATCGAGACTGGCTCATACCCGTACACCCTTCAAACTTCGAACTTACTTCTTTATTTAGAAAGTGTAATTTATATAAAATAATCGCTTCTTTTGAGCATGAACTTGTCATATTAACCCTCCTTTACATCCAAATCAAAATCGTTTGATGTATCAATAGTTGATATGTCAATTAATATAATCTATATCGATTTAGAATGCAAGCATTTTGTTTTCATTTATATTTTTCCAAATTAAGGCGCTTTGTCGCGTTACAAATAATGTTAATTGCACTATAATAGTACTAATTTAAATGACTGGAGAGTGATTGTAATGCGGCAATACACAAATAGAAATGAGGAAATAAAAATGGAAAATGAAATGAGGATATTCACATATGACAACAATAAATATAGGGATTGTCGCGCACGTAGACGCTGGCAAGACGAGTTTGACTGAGCGTATTCTGTATGAAACGAATGTGATTAAAGAAATTGGCCGAGTTGATAGTGGAAGTACGCAAACTGACTCAATGGAATTAGAAAGACAACGCGGCATTACGATTAAAGCATCTGTCGTTTCTTTCTTTATTGATAATGTAAAAGTAAATGTCATTGATACACCTGGACACGCTGATTTTATCGCTGAAGTGGAGCGATCATTCCGCGTTTTAGACGGTGCAATTTTAGTTATTTCTGCCGTTGAAGGTGTGCAAGCACAAACAAAAATTTTAATGCGGACATTACAGAAACTCAACATACCGACTATATTATTCGTAAATAAAATTGATCGTAGTGGCGCAAATTGTGAAAAAGTTGTAAAGCAAATAAAAACGATTCTTTCAAATGAAGCATTCCCCTTCTACTCTGTGCAAAACGAAGGAACAAAGGAAGCTCGTATTATTGAATATAAATCATATGACGATTGTATTGAACGATTAGCACCATATAATGAATCATTACTTGAGTCATACGTAAATAACGAAATTGTACCGGACACTCTATTAAAAGAAGAACTCATTAAACAAATAGCGCAAGCAAATGTGTATCCAATCTTTTTCGGTTCAGCAATGACAGGTATAGGAGTAACGGAACTACTTGAAAAACTTCCGGCCCTAATTCCAGCCAATACATCGCTACAAGATGAAACATTATCTGGTGTTGTTTTTAAAATTGAACGTGAACCTTCTGGGGAAAAGATTGCTTATGTAAGAATTTTTTCTGGTCGTATACACGTTAGAAAATATGTTGATATACAACGTGCGGAAGCTCTAACACATAAAGAAAAAATTAAGAAAATATGTATGTTTCATAACGGAAACGCTGTTCAAGCTTCTACCGTTCCTAGCGGAGAATTTTGCAAAGTGTGGGGACTGAGTGATATTAAAATTGGTGATATTATTGGTGAACGGACGGATTCTATAAAAAACATTCACTTTGCCGAACCACAAATGGAAGCTGCTATTGAAGCAGTACCTAAGGAACGAATTCATGATTTATACGCTGCTCTTATGGAACTATGTGAAGAAGATCCACTCATTAAAGTGTGGAAAGATGATGTTCATAATGAACTATATATTCGCCTTTTCGGTGAGGTACAAAAAGAAGTAATTGAAACAACACTTTATGAGAAATATAATTTACAGGTTACTTTCTCAAATACACGAGTTGTCTGTATTGAGAAACCAATTGGCATTGGGAATTCCGTTGAAGTAATGGGAGAAAAAACGAATCCATTTTACGCAACAGTCGGATTCAAAGTTGAACGTGGTGAACTTAATTATGGCATAACATATAAATTAGGCGTTGAACTCGGCTCACTACCTTTAGCATTTCATAAAGCGATTGAAGATACTGTATTCCAAACATTAAAACAAGGTTTGTACGGATGGGAAGTTACGGATATTATCGTTACGTTAACTCATACTGGTTATGCTAGTCCTGTTACAACAGCGAGTGACTTTAGAAACTTAACACCACTCGTATTAATGGACGCTTTAAAGCACGCTGAAACATATGCATTTGAACCAGTAGACGAGTTTGAATTAACTGTACCGGAGCACGCAATTAGTACCGCAATGTATAAATTAGCTGCTATTCCAGCAACTTTTAGCGAGCCTATATTCAATAATGACTCCTACCATTTAACAGGATCGCTACCTGTTGCGAAAACGGAGAACTTTAAGCGAATGCTTCATTCATTCACTGAAGGAGAAGGCATTTTTACAACGAAGCCATCTGGTTACACAAAACTGAAGGCTCCCTTCCCTACTCGAAAACGTGTTGATTATAATCCGCTGAACCGGAAAGATTATTTGCTTCATGTGTTGAAGGCTTATTAAATAAAAAAAGAGGTGCAAATTGCACCTCTTTTTGCATGTATTGATAAGTTAGTTTTCCCTAATAATTTCTCTAAACTTTTCTATTATTTTTGCTATAGCTTCAATTGAATTTTCTGTTTCAAATTCCCCAACATTTACAGAATGATTTGCATTTTTGACAACTTCAATCTGTAAATTCGTTTTATATAACTGATCCATTTGATCTGCATTGTATTGATGATCTTTATCCCCAATTACTAAAAGCCCTTTATGATTACTATGCAAGATAGAATCAAAAATCGTATCAAACGTCAGTAACGGTGTCATTAATATCATTTTCGACTGTAAAAACTCTTCTCTCTTCATCAAATCATTCGCAATTGGAATTGTTCCGAGTGATTTCCCTAAAAACATAGTCTCGTTGTATTGCTCATCTTTTAATACTTCATTTATTACGGGATTAATATCATCCATCATTACTTTCGTTATTTCTTCCATCGGTTTATTCATTACTTGTTCGTCGTAGGAATAGTGAATATGTACAACATCAATTTTATGTTCAAGCATAAGCATCGTCGCGTAATAAAATAACGGCTTATCATAATTGTATCCTGAACCTGAGAACATAAAGCAAACCGTACTGTAACCTTTTTCTATATGTGTATAATGAATTGCTTTGTCATTTATATGTATCTCTTTTTTAGTCCCCTTCACCGTTTTCCCCTCCGAATACGTTTATTTTTGCAAAACGATATGTTCTGTATGAACTGCTATATCCTTTACTTTCTCTTTTATAAATGCTGGCTGTAAGTTATACGCATCTAATTCTTCTACCGGCACCCACTTAAACAAATACGTTCTACCCTCTTCTTCCAAAATATATTGATCCGCTCCATTCGCAGGTAATTCATGTAGCTCTACTTCATAATAAAAACTAATCTCATGAAACTTTCGCTCAGAAAGTGTAAAGAAATTTTCTACTGTCCATATTAATCTCTTCCCTTTAATAGGAACAGCTAGTTCTTCTGCAAGTTCTCGTTTTAATGCATCTTCACTATTTTCTAGCATTTTCACCCTTCCGCCGGGTACGTACCAAAAATCTTCACCGTCACCTTGCAGAATGAGTATTTTATTATCATGTTTACAAATTGCTCCGACGCGGTAATTAAAACATGTTTCCTCAACTTTAAATGTAAGATCCATCCGTAACGCCCCTTTATATAAATATCGAATTATCACAAAATAATTATGTAATTACTGTACAAATAAGGTTACTAAATTTCTCTAGTTCGTTCAATAATTTTCGAACTTTCAAAAAACGATACACATCATTTGTCATCACAAGTATAAATACATATGTCACAATTACTGCGCACACTTTGGAAGCATTATGGGGGACGAATGCATCTCTATCAATATAAAAAACTGAAAAAACAAATAATTTTCAAGAAATCATTGTAAAAGATAAAGTGAAACATCAATAAGTGAAGTTTTTATCTTTTTCCTGTTGTTTTTAAATATAGTTAAGACATTATTAAAAAGACGCAAGGTCAACTTATGTGCTAATTAATTCTTTTTCTAGAAAAAGCGTCTTTTATTGCACTTGTTACTACATTTAGGAATAATAAAATAGCCATAACTGCCGTTAGTACATTAAATTGCTTTGTTTTATAAGGAGCGAACCATTCCGTAAAGAACTCTGAATTAACGAGACGATCCCCAACTCCTCCTTCCTTGAAGTTCGGTATCCACGAATTCATGTCAAGGATGATAAAAATTAGTTGCATAACGAAAAATGCTCCAATAGTTTTCAGCCAATTTCGTATTCGACTAGGACGCTCTTTTTTTGATGTCATTTAAACCATCCTCCTTTTAGAACTTGCTATTAAAGAGCCTTGTTCTGATAGATACGAATAGATAATATCCATGAACCCCCATAGCACCCCACTGCTATGACAGCAAATAAAAGAAATAATTTCAAATCTGAAATCTCTTTTAAAAAGGTCAGTACGCCATTAGCATATTTATTTAATAAATATGGAGTATTTCGCATTAAATATATAACTCCAATAGATAAAAATATAAAAACTGGTACAAGTGTTTTCACTTTAAATGCAACAAAAAATGGGATGTAAAATGCTGTTATCAGCATGACTGCCAAGAAACCTAGTATGTAACTTTCTAAGGAAAGTTGAAATTCCATGCTGTCTAAAATAAAATATTTTCCAACTAAACAAAATGGGATGATTACTATTGTAAAAAGTAAGGTTCCAACGTATTTTGAACTTATAATTTCCTTCCTAGTATACGGTAATGAGTTTACTAAAATATTAGCATTATCTTTATCATCAGATTGATATGTGTTAATTACAAAAACGGCACTACAAATGATTATGACATATGCTACATCCATGCCGGCCCACAAATAGGTAACTAGAAATAAGAGATAAGCAGGCAAGAAAGTTTTTTGTAAAATCAAATCCTTTTTAATTAAATTAAGCATCTTGAATCCCCCTTTTTCATGAAATACATAATATCCTCTAAACTTGGTTTTTCAATCACCACATCCTTATCAAATAAGTTCTCGATAGAATGTGCATTTTCAATCAATCCCTCGAAACCTGTATTTGCCTTACGTACAGAAATAAATTCACGCTCAATATCAAACTTTAACAAATCTAGTGGTCCTTTGACTAAAACATAATCCTCTGCAATGGCATAAATATCTTTTGTGAAAATATGCTTCCCATTTTGAATAAATGTAATATAATCGGCAATGCGGTCTAAATCCGTTGTAATATGTGATGAGAAAAAGATAGTTTTCTCTCCATCCTGCATAATATTTTGTAAAACATCCAATAATTCTCTTCTGAATACAGGATCAAGTCCAGATGTAGGTTCATCCATAATAATTAGTTCAGCATGATGTGAAAGGGCAATTGCGAGAGAGGCTTTCATTTTCATTCCTTTGGAGAATGTTTTCATTTTTTTATTTAATGGTAATTCGAACAGATCTTTATAATATGTAAATTGGTTAAAATCCCATTTTTTATAAGCAGGCGCAATAATTTTAGTAATTTCCTTTAATGTGAGTTCATCATAAAACACATTATCGTCATAAACGAAGCCAATTCTTTCTTTAATTCGTTTCGCATCAGTCGAATAGTTCATGCCAAATAAGGAGACGTTTCCACTATCCGGGTTTATTAGATTCATAATCATTTTAATCGTTGTAGATTTACCTGATCCATTTCCTCCAATAAAACCCGTAACAAATCCTTTTTTTACTTCCATTGAAAAATTGTTTATTTGAAACCCTTTAAAAGATTTACTGACATTTTGAAGTTCTATTACGTTTTCCAAGAGTTTTCCTCCTCATATAAAATTGTAAGCATTTCTTTTAGCTCATTTAAAGAAACATCCATTTGCTTAGCATTTTGAATCGCTTCACATAACTTTTCTTCAACTGTTTTTAATTTTTCTTCTTTCATAGTTTCAATGTTTTGTTCTGCTACAAAGGACCCTCTTCCGACAATTGAATTAATAAAACCGTCTTTTTCCAGTTCTTCATATGCTCTTTTCGTTGTAATAATACTTACTCGTAAATCTTTTGCTAACTGACGCATTGAAGGGAGAGCATCTCCTTGTTTTAAATCACCTAGTAAAATAAGCTTTTTTATTTGGGCACTAATTTGTTCATAAATAGGTTCCTTTGAAGTGTTCCTAATAGTGATTTGCATGCAAATACCTCTTTTAAAAAATATTGTATATATACTTTATATACAATATATACTATCGTACATTTTAAATCAACAGAAAATTCCCAAAATATAGTTACAAACACAATCTAATAATGTAATTAATACAACTTATTTATACAGGCCTTCCTTGTATTAGCCGGATTTTGAGGCGGCGGTCTTGCTACTAGCTAATACACGATAAAGACTTCGTTGTGTTTTACAGAAAAATTGGCACAACTGATAGTGTGAAAAAGAAAGAGTTTGAAATAGAAGAAAAATTTGAGGAAGTTGATATCAAATTAGACTAGGATGAGGATGACGAAGAAGGACTGCAAAATATGTTTTCTAAGCTGTGGGAAATGTACGGGGAAGAACCAATTGAGTTATAAATTCACATAAGAAAAACACCTTGTTTCTTTAGTAACAAGGTGTTTTTCTTAATACTATGTTTAAATTGTTATCTTTCCATTCTCCCACCACTCCATAAAAGTCTTTAAAGAAGGAGCAACCCACGTTCTACTATCATTTTCATGATTCCATACATATATATCATCTCTTTGCACTTCTCCATTCAAAATGGAATAGCCAAACAAATCACCATTTCCGCCATCAGCAAAAAATAATAAACAGTCAAAAGGCATATATAAATCCTTAAAATTAACTATATTTCTCATATTCACATTTTCAGTATTAATTTTTGAAGCATCCCATATAAAGTCTCCGTATTCACCTGCTATACCGTTTGTTTCCTGCAATAATTGATATAAATCATTCGGTAACTCCACCTGCAAATTTTTTTGAACTTCAGCGAGTGCATCCTTTGTAGCTGGGTTTTTCAAGCTTAAGTTTGATGAGATACTGTGAATGGTGTCTTTCCACATCACCTTTTCTCCTCCTTATGTGCAATCAAGTATATTCAAAGGACTCATCTAATTTATTGATACCACTTTTCTAACAATTCCTTCTCCCTTTTCCCTGAAATTCCTGCTTTTAATTCCCATTTCTCCACACTCTTCATCCACTTATACACATCTGTAACTGTATGTTCTAAACTTCTAAAAGTAAGCCCTTCTTTAACAGCACTTTCAATACTAATTGAAAATCCACCTTTCCACGGCTTCGTTTCACCTTCTAATGGAAAAGTTTCTGGAATCCATAAAGGCATTTCTGTCCAAGGCTGCACATTATGTTCACTCATAAACGATTCGTCTACCCAAACAAATTCAGCACCGCTATTCGTAACCTTTTTACACGTATTTAATAGTTCTTCCATCGTCAATTCATCATTCGGACCTGTTATGTTGAATGTACCTGCTTTATTGTTTTCTGCCATGTTTAGTCCCCAGTTTGCGACATCTTTTATATCAACTATCTGCACTGGACGGGTTTTTCTTCCTGGAACTAACACTTTACCTCCTTTTGCTACACGCTGAATCCAGTATGTTAGTCGATCTGTATAATCAAACATTCCTGAAAGAAGTCCTGCTCTTACGTGTAAAACACGCCCCGGCCAATACTTCTCTGCTTCTTTTTCACACAATACTTTCAGCGCACCGTAATACTCATAAGGAGAAACTTCACCATTCTCCACAGCCTTTATTTGATCACCCGTTGGTTCGGGTTGTAATATATAATCTTCTTTTATATGATGCGGAATCCAATCTTTATATACGGATAGACTTGAGATAAATATATAATGCTTTATATTATCCTGTAAGACTTCTCCAACATTTCTAATGTGATGCGGAGAAAATCCACATGTGTCGACTACCGCGTCCCATTTTCGATTTACTAAACTTGAAACATCATCATTTCTGTCACCGATTAACTGCTCCACTTCAGGAGAATTTTCTTTATTTGTTCCGCGGTTAAATAATGTAACTTCATGCCCTCTGTTCAAAGCCTCTTCTACAAAAGCTCTTCCTAAAAATCGTGTACCACCTAGAATTAGAATCTTCATGGCTCTCCCCCATTCGTGATTGAAAATCCTTTCTTTTGTTTAACGATTTTTTGTTGTGAAAAGTTACGGGGGATAATTTAATTTTTTCTACAAGTTCAATATATGTAATTTCTACACTTTTTCTATTTTAAAAACAATAATATAGAAATATTCATTCTGTCGATTTCCATTTCATATATAATTAAAATATCGGATATTCGATTAACCACTTATACATACTTAGGCAGGTGAAAAATATTAATAAACACATAGTTTATCATTCAACATTATGTATTTATTTTCTCACATCACTTGTATATATCATCTTGCTGAACATAGAAAATGGTCGTAATTATTTGGGGTTTACCATGGTTGTTCCGCTTTTAGCAGTTATTTTATATCAAAAATTATTTAAGAAACAAAAAATAGTTCATACACTTGGAATTTCACGTCCAAAAATAAAAACACTAATTTTCTCCATATTATTCCCACTACTTCTAGGGCTATGTCTCCATTTTTATTTTTATATTTATGATATAAAGTTCTTATATCATCATTGGAATGAATTAGGATTTCTCTTGCTCGTTGGTCTTACAGTTGGATCTTTATCTGCATTATTAGAAGAGATTATTTGGCGAGGGAATTTTCATTACTATTTACGAAAAAAATGTTCATTCATGCAAACAGCTATTATTATAGCTTCGCTTTGGTCTTCATGGCATTTACCAATAGCAATTTTTTATAAAAATTATGAGTTTCAGCTTGTAGGAACATTAAGTTATCTCTCTTTGTTATTTATATTATCTATATTTTTGACGTACACGAGAGAATATGGTGGTTCTGTAATATCACCCGCTATTTTACATGGTATGTTTAATGTATTTTATTTGACAGATGTAGCCCAAAACAAGTGGGATGCCAGCCTAATAGAATTAATTAAATTTACCTTACTAGCAATTGTGCTGGGCACGATGTATCTTATACATCACAAAGTTAAAAAATAGTTAAACAGCTAAGAAAAAAGATGTTTCTTCTTTTAGTTGAAAGCAGCTTTAATAGATTATAAAGTACTTCAACACCTATTCGATGATTGAATAGGTGTTGAAGTTTTATAATCTTAGTTGCACAACTTGGTTAATACAACACTTTTTTCTATCGTAGAGAACAAAACAAGTTTAACTAAACCTTTCATTCTTATTTTTATAAAAATAACCATATTAATCTTTTAAATAAGGAAGTATGCACTCTTTAATTAACTTCCATCTATCCTCTGCATTTCGTATAACCTCAGAAGCAATCACCACCACCAATTCCTTCTCTGGAATACAACAAATCACATTCCCACCATCGCCCATTGCACAGTATGAAAAAATTCCATCCTCTTCTCGTAACCACCATAAGTAACCGTATTGATTTTGGTTCATTGTTGTCGATTCTTTTATCCATGATTTTGCTAATATTTGTTTTCCATTATAAATACCTTCATTCAAATAAAGCTGTCCAAACTTAGCCATATCTTTAACTGTTAACGTTAGTCCCCAACCGCCTGTTGAAATACCGTTTGGATCGTGAACCCATCCTTTTACACCTTTTCCGAATAAGTCATCGAATCCAAATGCTTTCATATTGTAGTTTGGAATTTCTCTCATGCCGAGTGACTGAAATAAGTATTCATTCGCAAATTCACGCGCACTTTTTCCTGTTGCGCTCGTTATGATTGTTGATAATAGATGAGCTCCTGCAGATGAATATTTAAAAGTCCCCATTTCTCCGCCTTTTCCTATCCTATTTAACGTATATTGAACCCAATCTCGTTGCGTACATAGTTCTTCTAACGGTTCCTGCCAGTCTACGAAAGGATGTGGAGCTGTCATTGTCAATAGATGTCGTACTGTTATTTCAGATGAATTAACGTTATATTCCGGGAAAAATTCTATTATTTTTTGATCAACGCTTTTTATATAGCCCTTATCTATACATATCCCAATTAACGCAGAGATTATCGTTTTTGTAACTGATGCTACATGAAACGCATTATCTGGACTGTAACCATTATAATAGTTTTCAAAAACAACATTACCTCTCTGCACTACTAACATACCATTCATATTTTTATATTCTTCTTGTATAATCTGATCTAACTTTTCAGCAGTTTTCATTATTTCTTCCCCTTTAACCTATAATTAAAAAGGTTCGATCGGTACATATATATCAACTATATGTTTATTTTCCGGATGCTGCTTTGGATCATTTTTATATACTTCAAAAGGATACGAATCTCTTGGTTTGTATCCGCTATTTGGCAGCCACTCACCGTATATAAAGTCCCATGCTCCTTTATATTCATCTTGGAATATTTCAAAATGACCTACCGCATACTTTCCAGAAGGTATTACCATTATTCCAATGTCACTCGCTTCTACTGCGGACCCATTCGGAATTGTTATACATAAACTAGTTCTTAAATGATTGTCCTCAGTAAATTCATGATGATCGTGGTAAATGGTTAATACTTTCGTATCCTCAAATACATGACAGTTTTCCTCCGCTGCGTAATGAAATAATTTCTCTATCATTTTCGGAAAAGCTATCGTTAACTCTTCATATGTACCGATATGTCTTATGTATGCGACGTTTATATCGTCCGCTGATACAATTTCAACATTTCCTCGAACCTTCTTACACTCATTGTATTGAGAAGTTCCGCTTGCGTCTTTGCAATTCTTGCTATTGTGATTTCGATATTGAGACGGACTTACTCCGTAATAATTTTTAAATGTACGGGAGAAAACTGCTGAATCTGTGAAACCAAAATGGTAAGCGATATCCGTAATCGTCATATCCAATCGATATGTAAGAAGATTTGTTGCCCTTTCTAACTTCAAGCGATTCACATACCGGGATAATGGCTCGTCTACTATTCCTTTAAAAATTCTATGAAAATGATACTTTGAAAATCCTGCTATATCCGCTAGCTCTTCAATGGATAGTGAACTGTCTATGTTGGATTCTATATAATCTTGAACTGTATGTATGCGTCTTACATACTCATTTCTACTTTGTTTATTTTCCATACTAATACCTCCTCACAACAAAAAGAACCATCCTAGAATACTTTAGGACGGCTTTCTATTCGTAATAGGTTCTTCCATATTTTATTGTTAAATTGATATAATTTCACTATATTTTTTAAGTTGATGGTAATATGGCGGTATCCCAATTTAATTTAAAGAAACAACTATTTTTTTATAGCTCTTCGCAAGTTAATAATATTATTGGGATTTAGCTCCCATTGTCTCATAAGTTCTTTTTGTCTTGTTTTTAAGTCTTCAAATGGTTCTTCCACCATGTCGATTTTATTAAATTTCCCTTCGAAAACTAAAGCATTTTTTATCTTTTTATATCCACCAAAACCTAAGTCATCATTTAGCAACCAGACTACTCTCTGTATTTTCGCAAATAAAATACCACCTGTACACATTGGACACGGTTCCAACGTGCTATAAATAGTAAAATTCTCATTTTTTATTTTTGCATCAAACATTGCCTCCCCTGCATTGCGAATAGCGTCTATCTCTGCGTGAGCTGTTATGTCTTTTTCTGGATGCACTCTATTCCTTCCTCTTGCAATGACATTATTATTTCCATCAACAATAACTGCTCCTACTGGATATGTGTTTTCTTTTAATGCCTTTTCTGCTTCTTCCAATGCCATCTGTAAAAAATATCTATCCCTCTCAAAATTCATATAGATCCCTCTTTTTTAGATGGAATTATGTTACGGAAATTCCTTTCGACTATCATACTAGATTCTATTAAACTAACAAAGTTAGCCATTTTTCATGCAACGGATAACATTTTCATATATATTTAACTCAGTGCGTTTAGGTAAAGCTTATT
Organism: Bacillus sp. BB081; assembly: GCF_008368895.1. Taxonomy (NCBI): domain Bacteria; kingdom Bacillati; phylum Bacillota; class Bacilli; order Caryophanales; family Bacillaceae; genus Bacillus; species Bacillus sp. BB081. The sequence goes on along the minus strand of NZ_QOZX01000107.1, from coordinate 9,126 downwards.
TCTCTACACATTTTTCAAAAACAAAACTCTACTACCGCCGTTCCCGTCATAATTTGTATGTACCGATACACCCTCTATCTCATCATCCCCAGCCTCAATTCGAAAACCAATTTCTTGATGAAATTGTATCGATTTTTTATTAACTGGTGATGTGATTGCTTTTACAACTTTACGGTTATTCGCACGAGCGATATCAAAGAAATATGAATACAATGTTGACGCGATTCCTCTTCTTCTATACTTCGGATTTACACCGATAAAGTGAACGTACGCTTCCTCTTTATGTGTTTGTGAGAAGAATCCGCATAAGAAACCTAACGTTTCTCCTTCTTCTTCAATAATAAAACTCGTTTCTTGAAAATGAACGAAGAATAACTTTGGCAACATGGGAGTCATGTCTCTCCCGCCCCACCAATCATTTAAAACAGAATGAATCTTTACATAATCTTCCCCTTGAATGTTTCTTACTCGCATGTATTTCTCCCTCTCACTCACTTCATTTTTTCATAAATTTTAACAAATTTCCCGAAAAAATTCTCCTTCCTCAATCGTGTGAAGGGCGTAGCCCAACGATAGGTGGGAGATGAATTTCGGTTTGACAGTAGTCAAAAAATTTTGACAGACTAGCTATATGAGGTTCTTTGATAACTTGATATAGAAGGTTGCAGGAAGAAAATAGAGTGCGAAAACTAAGCCATTCGGTTCCTGCGTAAAATATCAACCGTATAAAGAGAACATCCAAGCGTTGGTCATCTAGGGATGGAACGCCCCGAAGTAACGCTCAGGGAGACGAAAGGTTGCTTTCGTCGTGGAACTGAGAAGCTCCCACTTCAAGCTTTGCTAAGTGGTGAGTAGTTCACTGACTGTTTCTACTAATAGGATGAATACCCATATCCCGCAAAATACAAGAACAGACTGAAATATAGATCCTAACTTATTAAACCTAATTCTGATCCTGAAATGGACATTTCATCAAACCCCAGGTTATGTATAAATGGACCAGTTGAAAAAGCCATTGAAATAGATCCTATTAAATAAATTACACTCATTATTTTTAATATTTTTATAGAAAGATACGAAGTTTGTTTTTCTTCCACTTGTTATAATTCGATTTCTCCACTCGCAATTCCTTTTTGCAAACAGTCCTCACATAGAAATTCTCCCCTAATTTTTTTAACACCGTGCAATGTACCTGTTATTTCTTTACACCTTGAACATTTTCGATTTATTATGTTGTTACCACTCCAATCTATTAAGATTATACTTATATAATTCTGCATTTACCTTAATATTCCTTTTTTGTGTTTTATAGAGAAAGGTCGTGTTTTATGATTTCAAAACTCATATTTGGCTCTAAAAAACTTAACGTTCATTATGTATTAAGGCCTAGTTGTTATGCGATCATTTTTCAATCATCTTCTTCAAAGATTGCTGTTATCCAAAAAGGTGACCGTTATTTTTTACCTGGTGGTGGTATGGAAGGTAATGAAACAAAAGATGCGTGTTTGCATCGTGAACTTCTAGAAGAATTAGGATGGGCAATTGAAATTGATCAGTATATCGGTAATGCAGCACGATATTTTTATGCAGACAGGGAAGATACATATTATTTAAATGATGGGTTCTTTTATATTGCGAACATGGTGCAGAAACAAACTGAAAACTGTGAGGAGGATCATGTTCTAAGGTGGATATCTCCTTTACTTGCTGTAGAGCTTCTCCTTCACGATCATCAAAAATGGGCTGTTGAACAAGCGCTTTTATTACAAAGACAAAAAGGATCTCCTTCTATATGAAAGAGATCCTTTTTACTGCTAACTTACTTTTTTCAAATTGAGAGCTGGCTTTTTGATTCCGCCTTTTTTTACAACATATAAACCGATAAAGATAATAAGTCCGCCAACGAGTTGCATCATATTAATTTGCTCCCCTATTGTTACTGCCGCAAAGATAACTGCAAACAACGGTACGAGATACATATAAACCATTACTTTCGTTGAGCCTATTTGACTAATACCGACATACCACATTGCAAGTCCGAAGATAGTCGCAAAGATGATTGAATATGCTAGTGATCCCCAGCTTGGCGTATCTACTGGCCACGTTAAAGAATTTACGTTGAATAAACAGTATAAAACAAGTGGTACAATCCCAATTAAAGTAGACCATGATGTGACTCTCATTGCAGAATATTTTGTAATAAGAGGTTGCGCTAATATTGGATACCATCCCCACGCAATTGCTGCGACTAATCCAATTACATTTCCGAGCCATGCATATTCGTAAGTAGCTCCTCCTGTATGTCCTGTTAATAAAACGAATGCTGCACCAATAAACGCTATTATTGAACCAATTTGTACTTTCATCGAAAAACGTTCTTGTTTGTGCAATACTGCTAATATCCCTGTAAAAATAGGTGACATCGCAATTAATAATGAGGCGTTCGTTGCGGAAGTATATTTCACAGATAGCATAAACATCGTTTGATACATTGCCGTTCCAACAATACCGACTGCTACTAATCGTAACCAATCTTTTCTTTCAATACGTAATGAGCGTTCCATTAAAAATGTAATAAGTAATAATACCGGAGATGCTACTAAAAATCGTAAACTATTAAATTGAATGGATGACATATATGCCACGCCATATTTTCCAATTGTATAATTTGCTCCCCATACTAATGCTACTGATACTAAGAGCCATTCCATTTGCCATCGTTTCATCCGAATCTCCCCTTCCATATTTAGCATAGTAAAATTGGCTGGATATAGCACCGTCCAATTGGCTGTTTTTTTCCCCAGCCAATTTGTTATACTGAATGTATACAAGAGATGCGGAGGCGTTTTTTATGGAATGGAAGCTAGATAACGACAGTAAAATCCCAATTTATCAGCAAGTAGTTGACTTTATTGAGAAACGTATTACATACGGAGAACTTCCTCCAGGTAGCTTCCTCCCTTCGGAACGGAAATTAGCTACACAGTTAAATGTAAACCGAAGTACAGTAACGACTGCTTATAATGAACTACGTGCTATGGGAATTGTAGAAAGTACGACTGGTAAAGGTACACGTGTAAGTACACATATGTGGGGCGTTTCTCCAACATTAACGCCGAATTGGAGAAATTTCGTAGAAGGTGGCACTTTCTTACCAAACTTGCCGTTACTTCGCCATATTCGAGCAGAAGTACAACAAAATGAAAACATTATAGATTTCGCAAACGGAGAGCTCGGTTGTAACCTCTACCCTCACGATCAACTACAAACGATTTTACGAGAACAACCGTTAACGCATTCATTAAGTTACGATCATCCGCAAGGCTATCTTCCGCTAAGACAAGCGGTCGTAAAATATATGAAGGAATATTTAAAAGTTGAAGCGACTGAACAATCCATTATGATTACATCTGGAGCACAGCAAGCACTTCACCTTATCGTACAATGTTTATTAAATCCAGGTGATGCAGTCGCTTTCGAAAGTCCTTCACACTGTTATTCCTTACCGTTATTCCAATCAGCGGGTATTCGTATTTTCCCGTTACCTGTCGATAAACATGGTATTAATCCGGATGATGTACAAGAGTTATATAGAAAACATCGTATTAAAATGATCTTTTTAAATCCAAATTTCCAAAATCCTACGGGAACAATGCTTCATCCAAACCGTAGAAAAAAATTGTTATCACTTTGCGCAGATTTACGAATTGCGATTGTGGAAGATGATCCGTCCAGTTTACTTACGCTAGAAAAGAAACAACCTTGCCCTACTTTAAAATCAATTGATGAAAATGGAACTGTCATTTATGTACATTCTTTATCAAAAATGATTGCACCAGGTTTACGAGTTGGTTGGCTTGTTGCCCCACAGTCTGTAGTAGAAAGGTTATCCGATGCAAGGCACCAAATGGAATTAGGTATGAGCATTTTCCCGCAGTGGCTTATGCAACAATTTTTTGAAACTGTACCATTTCAGTCTCATATCGTACCGTTACGAAAACAACTAGCAGAAAAAAGGGACGTTATCGTCCGCGCTCTAAACGAGCAACTTCACGATAAAATCTCTTTTTCAAAGCCTACTGGCGGTATATACATATGGGGAAAATTAAAAGAACCGATAAACGAAAAACAACTCATTATGCAAAGCTTAAAACAAGAAATTGCTTTTATGCCTGGTAGTATTTTCGGCGCGAAAGATGGTTATATACGTTTATCTTATGGAAAAGTGGATATTGATCAAATTGAGGAAGGGATTTCTCGTTTACGTGAGGCTATTTTGGTTTGTGAAAAGTAAATTTAGATACAAACCCTCGTTTGACAAAACCTAAATCTACCATTATCATCAACACGAACCTAGTTATAGGAGTGATACCAATGAAAATCTATGTTGATGCAGATGCTTGCCCTGTAAAAGATGTAATTATTTTTGAAGCTACGAAGGCAGAAATTCCTGTTACCCTCGTTACAAGCTTTTCTCATTATTCTAATGCAGAGCAGCCAAAAGGCGTGGAAACAATTTATGTTGATTCTGGAGCAGATGCTGCAGATTACCGCATTATGCAGTTAGCAAAAAAAGAAGATTTAATCGTCACGCAAGATTACGGTCTTGCTTCGCTCGCTTTAGCAAAAGGCTGTATCGTCCTACACCATAAAGGCTATAAGTATACGAATGAAAACATTGAACAATTATTACAAACACGATATTTAAGTGCAATGGTTCGAAAAAGCGGTAAGCGTACAAAGGGACCGAAACCATTTACAGCAGAAGATAAAGAGAAATTTAGAGTGCTCTTTAAAAGTATGATCGCACTTTAAAAATGAATATTCTATTTGCAAGGAAAACTTCGCAAAACAAAGAAGAGAATATCGAAATGAACATTCTCTTCTTGAGGTTTACCCTTTTAAAATGAAGGTAAATTATCTAAGTTATTTTCCTTTATTCCATCAGGTTCACTACGTAAAATATCTCTACCATACTTATGAAATACGTCCACATGAGCTAACTTCCCTGATTTCGCTTCACTAAGAGCAGTCATATAATCTAACTCTCTTCCGCCGCTTGTTTTAAACGCTATTAAATCCCCGTCATCATTTTTACGAACGGCAACTATTTGTTCTGCCCCTGAAACGACATTCTGAGCTACTTCAAATTGAACTTGCTCTTCCCCTTAATGTAAGTAATCATTATAAACTTTTTCAAAGTCTTTTTTGTCCATTAAACTCACCTCCAACACATTTTATTAGTATGGTTGGGAGGTGTTGGTTTTATGTAATTTGCTCTAAACTTTAGTATTTTCAAATGAAAACATAGTACCCTCACTATTTGATTGTAAAGTGTATTTTACATCGAACATCTTTGATATATCTTCAATATTTTTCAAACCAAGTCCCGCACCTTTACTATTTATATCGAACCCAATCCCATTATCTCTAAAGGAAACAATATCTTCATCTATAATAATTTTGAGTTTTTTAGCTTTTGAATGCTTAAGGACATTTTGAAAAATATTATCAAATAACCTTTGAATCCATAACTCATTACTATTCCATATCAACTCTTTATCTTGTGGATTATATACGAATTCAATTTTATGAATGCTATACAAATAGCTCCATTTTTTAATCATATTTTCTATTAAATTATGTATATTCACTTCATCATTCACAATATAAGTACTCTCTAAGGTCTCTGTAGATTGAATATTAAATTCGTTAGTTAAATCACTTATATATTGTATCTGCTCATACATTGATTCAAGTACTGGTACTTGTTCCTTGTACTCACCTTCTAAATAATATAATTGTAATCTGACCGCTGTTAAGGGTGTATTAATATCATGCCGTAATTTATTTAATAGTTCCTTTTTTATTTGTTCCTGTTGTTGTAGTTCTAATTCTCGATAAGTTGTTCTTTCTATAAGCAAGTTCACTGATTTAATCAGTTCTCCCATTTCATCATCACTTTTAACATCTATTATATGAGGGACTTTTTTATTACTAGCTAAATCTCGAATCGTTTGATTTAATATATTAATTTTATTTAATAATGAGTTTATCGACTTTGAAAATACAAAAGCTAATACTAATAGTGATACTAAAAATATGATTAACATCGTAGGATATGCAAAGGATTCGTGAAAAGGAATGTTCTTATTTTTAGTTTTAAAGGTAGCATTATAAATAACTGATACAAAGATACTAATCGACAACAATAACAGTGGTACGCTAATAATAGCGGAAAATAGTAGTAACTGATATTTTTTCTTTAAGTTCATTTCTTCATGTAGGTATTTAGTCTATACCCTTCTCCATATATGTTCTGTATAATATCACCTGTTTTATCATCAATTTTAGTCCTAATTTTCTTTATATGTACGTTCATGATATTATGATTTCTATCTTCGAGTTGCCATAGGTAATCATAGAAGTGTTCTTTCGATAAAATTCTATCTCTATTTTCATATAAATAGAAGAATATTTTACGTTCAATTGCTGTAAAAGCAACTTCATTACGCAAATCATTAATAAAAACTCTTTTATATTCTGCATCTATAAATAAATGGTTAATTTGCGTGAACGTACCATATTGATTATCTAACATTTTCTGAATCCTTAACAACAACTCTCTAGGGTCAAAAGGTTTTATCATGTATTCTTCTCCAATAGTCAAACCTTTTAGTTTACTATCCATATCATTCCTTGCTGATAGAAATATAATTGGAATATTTAATCCTAGATTTTTTATTTTCTTTGTAATTTGATAACCATCTTCGCCTGGTAGCATAACATCCATTACAACTAAATCTATTTCATGAATTACATCAAGAACTTTCCTTCCCTCTTTCTCCCAACACACATTATACTTCTCACGCTGTAAAATTTTTTGTAATAAATCTCCTATAATCAAATCGTCTTCAACAATTAATATGTTATATACTTTCATTATATAGACCTTTCATGGCTAAAATAACAATTGCTTAGTTCTTCACTACTTTATTCTTAATAAAATCCATAGCAAATTTGTATATTTCATCAGGAGCGTATAAATAAATGCTATGTGTACCTTCAATTATTTTCACATCAGCTATTAATAACTTGCTAGCAAACTTCTTATAATCTTCGTTTTTTTGCTTTGTATACTTCGAATCTTTATATTGCCTAGCAATCGCATCTATAAATAACATAGGTGTTTCTTTTGGGATCGATAAGGAATTTGATTTTTTACCGTTATTGTAGCTTTGTAAAAGCTCTTGCTTCATATCATCATTAAAAGCCCTCTTATACGTAAGCGCTTTATAAATATCTTTTTCCTGTTCATTTAAAAAGGATTGACGAATGACTTCGGGATTATAAGTAATAGAGGGAGCTAATCTCTGAAAACCAATTTTCGTTAAAATATTCATCCCTTTTATTTTTAATGAATCAACCATGCCTATTTCATTAGATACGTACTGTTTAGGTAAACCAATATCTAACGCAATAATCCCTTTTACTTCACTTGGATATTTTTGTGCCCAATAAATAGCCTCTATTCCCGATAGAGAGTGTGGTACTAAAATGTACGGTGGTTTATTTCCACTTCGAATAAGCGCTTCTCTCGTTTGTTCTAATATCGTATCAATATCTCTATCATCTTGAAAAACATCACTGTATCCATAACCAGCTCTCTCAATTACAGAAATCTTGTTTTCTTTCGAAAATTCCCTATATAAGCCTTTCAATTCATAAACAGGAGCGGCAATTCCAGAACCGGCCATAAATACAAACGTGTCCTCCCCGCTCCCCTCATTATAAATATTCATTTTTTTATTATCGAAATTAACAAGTTCACCTTTATTGTTCATTAATTTCGATTCCATTTTTAATTGATAGTTATGATATATAAATACAGCGCCTGTTCCAAAGAAAATAATACTAATACACATTAAAAAAATTATTTTCACTAACTTCAATAACTTTTTCATTTGACACCCCTTTCAACCTATACTGAAAGGGTACAATGTAAAAATAAATTTCTAATAAATTTTTCAAAATTAATATCTATTCTTGGTTTCTAAGACTGGACCATTTTTAATACCTACGCAAATCCTTCAAAGTCTCCAATATATCATCTGTAAAGGCTGTACTACCCTCTGTCTCTAAAACTCTGAAATATAAACTTCTTAAGAAAGTTCTAATATTTTGTACTAAAATAGCATGCTGCGGATGTCGGATATCTTCAACCGTTGCTATACTATGTAGCCAGTTGCTCCACTCTTCTTCAGTTAAAAGATCTTGGTTACGTAACGACATAATTGGCGCTACTAATCTCTCATCCTCAAAGTGGATGTATACATAGTCATGTAAGCGAACCTTCTGACGAACAGCAGCTAGTATTGCATATGAAAACTCACGATTTTGTATTGTACGTGCTAACGCACCGAGTGCATCAGCCGCATGCGCTGTAGAATGTGCCCAGCCTTTTCCTTCTACGTATCCTCTTACATCTTCTTCTAAATATACATATTCCAGCACTTGTTCTGCCACACTGTATAGTTGTTCTTCAGATAACAGTGGTTCTCTTTCATGAACAGATAAAATAAGTGGCGGAATTAATACAGAGAATGCACGTTTAAATACAGAGTCTGTTCCCTTTTCACCAATTTTATAAAATAAATAATCAGGACTAATCGCTTGTAGCATTAATCCTCGTAATTCTTTTTGTCTAAACACATCATTTGTAATCCATGTATGAAGCGTACTATAAATCAAATCATCTCGTAATTCAGCATCAGGTGATCCGATATAATCTAGCATCCACTGTGCATATGGATATGCATCTACGTCTTCTGGTACAGCATAATTATTATTTTTAATTTGTAGTAGTTCTTCTTTTAGTTCTAGTACTTCATTCATTATATTTCCTGTCCCCTTTTACGTTTTTTAACATATTTTCGCCTTATCCCCTGTAATTGCCTACCCTTATATGAACTTGATTCAATTATATATAATTTATCCTGATAAATAAAAGGAAATACATTAGAACATCGCAGTCTCTCACTTTGTTTACATGCATCTCATGTAAGTTTAAGTTATAAAATAAAGTATGTCTTTTCTTTTGTATTCACACGTAGTTACACTCCAAGG
>NZ_QOZX01000106.1:0-10145 GCF_008368895.1 Bacillus sp. BB081 | reverse complement strand
TTATACATTTAAATAAAAAGATTTACAAAGTATTTAAAATTTATTTAGCAACTATTGTGATTTTGTGTGATTGATAACGGGGAAATAAAAAATATTTTAGGTCTATAGCATGAGGGAGAGATAGAGAAAGATTTTATTAAAAACTTAGATAGCTGCGTTAATCTGTGTAAGAAATGATTTGACTAAAAAAACTTTTAAAGAGTGATACTTAAATGGTACACTATTATCTACGTTATTTTTGAAATGAATAGAGGGATTTGTGTGATAGATAAAATCAAAAATGTTGTAGAGGACATGTACGAAGATGAAGCAAAACATTTACTTCAAAGTATTCTGATCCAGTTAAATTTATTAGAAAAAAATTATAGTGAAGATTCAATTAAAAATTTGATGGATATTCCTAGGCAACTAACGAGTAATACAACTTATAAAAAAAATGTAAAAGAAAGTACGCACGTACATATTGCGTTTGATGATTCAACTGCTGGGTGTTTAAAATATATGCTTAGCCAAGAAGAAAGATTGGAAGAGAGAGTTGTCGCTTTTTCTGAATTCTTTTCAATCGGACCGATAAATAAGTTACATACGAATAAGGGGCAACTAGCAAGACAAACATGGTTAGTAAATAACTTAACCGCTTATGATAGTTATTTTGAAGAAGAGTATTTAACAAGATTTATTGAAACTATGGAAGAACTACATTCTATTCCTATTGAAACTCCTATTACGATTTGGAAAGCAAATAACGCACACGAACAAGTAGGTCTATGTTTTGTATTGGCACAATTAAAAGATAAGAAAAACATTCGAGTTATGAATACGTCAGAAGCAAGTAAAGAAATATTAAAACTAGAGTATGATATTCGTGGAACTGGAGAGTTAGCGCCTGAAAGTTTAGCTCTAATTCAAAAAAGTTTTGTAGAATTGCCTTATTTAACTGTGGAGAAACGTATGCAGTTTGAACATGAGTGGGATAGTCTATCGAAAAGTACGGAATTTTTAAGAGTTTGGACAGACAATGAAGTGCATTCTGTACAAGAAGATTATTTTGATCAATTTATAATTGAATGTGCGAAAAGAGTAGGTGCTGATAAAGGGTTTACTAAAGCTCCTATAGTGATTGGTGAAGCACTTGGTCTTGTGGAACAATTGGTTGGAGATACTTTTTTAGAATATCGCTTGAAACAATTAATTAAAAAAGAAGTATTTGAATTTGTAGGTTCACTAGAAGAAATGCGCTTTTATAGTGTGAAGTTAAGGAAATAATAAATACATTTTATGTTTAAAAGCCTCGTATTATTAAAAATACGAGGTTTTTAAATTGAAGTTGGGCTATAACATAAGCTTCCTTTAGAGGGCAGATCACATATGAATGTTAAAGGTACTGAATGAAAAGAAGGTGATTTGTTAATATGTATAACCAACCAAATTATCCATATGATCAAGGGGTGTATTATAATCCACAAAACTACGGGTATGAATCTGTAAATGAAGTGAGAGATATGGAACAAGAAGATTATAGACCAGATGATGCGGAAGATGCTCCAACGTCACCACCACCGTCTCAAGCGCCGGCGTTACCGTCTACATTTGCTTCTCCAGCACAAGCAGGGAATATGAAATCATGGATGTGTAACTGTCTAGGTAGATGGGGCTATTTACGTTTGCATCGTCCTGGACCTTTCGGAAGAGACTTATGGTTCTTTCCGACTGAAGTGAGGAGAAATGGGGTTTCAGGTTACACTTGGCAAGGTGGTCGTCGTCGTAAAGTAAGCTACCGCTATCAACAAATTAGTAATTTCATGTGCTTCGCATAAAGAAAAGTGAGAGAGTAGAAAGATTTTACTCCCTCACTTTTTTATTTTTCAATATATGAAGTAAGGTTTTGATTAAAAATTTACAATTTTCACGTTTTTATTAGAGTATAATGCATATGTTGGTTGGTTTTCAAAAACAAATGAGAGTGAGGGAATACGATGTCAATGAAAAACAAAGTTGGGCTAAGAATAGAGGATGGAATTAATTTAGCTTCAGCTCAGTTTAAAGAAGATGCATATGAAATTTATAAAGAATCTCGAAAAATGCAACCGATCTTATTTGTAAATAAAACTGAATTAGGTGCAGAGTGGCTTATTACAAGATATGAAGATGCTTTGCCACTATTAAAAGATAATCGCTTAAAAAAAGATCCGGCCAATGTATTTTCTCAAGATACATTGAATGTCTTTCTTACTGTTGATAATAGTGATTATTTAACGACGCACATGCTAAATTCAGATCCACCTAACCACAATCGTTTACGATCACTCGTACAAAAAGCTTTTACACCAAAGATGATCACGCAATTGGAAGGAAGAATACAGGATATTGCAGATGATTTGTTAAATGAAGTCGAGCGAAAAAGTTCATTAAATCTTGTTGATGATTACTCGTTTCCTTTACCGATTATTGTAATAAGTGAAATGCTCGGCATTCCAAAAGAAGATCAAGCGAAATTTAGAATTTGGTCTCATGCTGTCATTGCTTACCCAGAAACACCAGAAGAAATAAGAGAAACTGAAAAGCAACTATCTGAGTTTATTACATATCTTCAATATTTAGTTGATAATAAACGAAAAGAGCCAAAAGAAGACTTGGTGAGTGCATTAATACTTGCGGAAAATGAAGGGCATAAACTTAGCGCCCGAGAACTATATTCAATGATCATGTTACTAATTGTGGCGGGACATGAGACAACGGTAAATTTAATAACAAATACGGTATTAGCACTTCTCGAAAATCCGGATCAATTACAGTTATTAAAAGAAGATCCAAAAGTAATTGATGCAGCTATTGAAGAAGGATTACGATATTATTCTCCAGTTGAAGTTACAACTTCAAGATGGGCAGATGAACCTTTTCAAATTCACGACCGAACAATCGAAAGAGGAGATATGGTTGTCATTGCATTAGCCTCTGCAAACCGTGATGAAACGGTATTTGAAAATCCGGAAGTATTCGATATTACTCGGGAGAATAATCGTCATATTGCCTTTGGCCATGGTAGCCATTTCTGCTTAGGTGCTCCACTTGCTAAGTTAGAAGCAAAGATTGCCATTACTACTTTATTTAATCGAATGCCTGAACTACAAATAAAAGGGAACCGTGAAGACATTAAATGGCAAGGTAATTATTTAATGCGTTCTTTAGAGGAATTACCATTAACATTCTAGAATATTTATTGTAGACATGCATACATAGAAAATGATTTACATAGAGTATGTATGTGTTATTTAAATTCGAAACGGAAGGGTGAAAACATCCCAATGATCAACTAATTCTATTTGTAAGAGATCTTCGTTAAAAAACGAAATATTCTTCTGAATAGGATTAGTCTGTGCATTTATAGAAAAGGGATGTATTTCGCTCTGCGAATATATAGTCTTTTTATATGATTTGTGCTGCCTCCTGTTCAGAACATGAAATAGGGGGCTTTTTTATGTCGACAAATGTAGTAACGAAACAAAACAATGGGGTATCACAAGTATTAAAAAATCGGTTTGTGCAAGGAATTCTTGCATCAGCACTATTTTTACAAATTGGAATATGGGTTCGGAACTTTGCGGTATTACTATATGTAATGGAAATGACGAAAGGTGATGCTTTTGCTATTTCAATGATTTCGGTTGCTGAGTTTGCTCCAATTTTCATTTTTTCCTTTATAGGTGGAACCTTTGCTGATAGGTGGAAGCCAAAGAAGACAATGATATGGTGTGAAACGTTAAGTTCCATTTCAGTATTCGCTGTATTAATTACACTTATGTTTGGAACATGGAAAATCGTGTTTTTTGTCACGCTTATTTCTGCAATCCTTTCGCAGTTTTCTCAACCATCAGGTATGAAATTGTTTAAACAGCATTTATCAACGGAACAAATCCAATTAGCGATGTCTATATATCAAACAATATTTGCGATTTTTATGGTGTTAGGACCGATTCTTGGAACATTTATCTTTCATAGTTTTGGAATTTATATTTCAATTATCATAACAGGTATCGCTTTTTTACTGGCAGCAGCTGTGTTGTTATTTCTTCCGAAAGATCTTGAGAATAAAAATGAGAAAAAAGAAATCACGTTGTTACAAGAAATGCTAGACGGTATTAAATACGTAAAAAAGAAAAAAGCATTAACTTTGCTAGGGCTTTGTTTTATGGCAGCAGGACTCGGTATCGGTTTAATTCAGCCATTAGGTATATTTATTGTGACTGAGCAGTTAGGGTTATCAAAAGAGAGTTTGCAATGGTTACTAACAGTAAATGGCGCGGGTATGATTGTTGGCGGAGCTTTAGCGATGGTATTTGCGAAAAACGTAGCTCCGCAAAAGATGTTAATTGTAGGGATGCTCGGTCAGGCGATCGGCATTGGTATTATAGGTTATTCAACGGATTTATGGGTGACACTTACAGCACAACTTTTTAGTGGGTTAGCTCTTCCGTGTATCCAAATAGGTATTAATACGCTCATTATTCAAAACAGCGATACTGATTTTATCGGTCGTGTAAATGGCATTTTAAGTCCACTATTTACCGGTTCAATGGTAGTAACAATGAGTGTAGCCGGTTCATTAAAAGAGGTGTTCTCATTAAGTACGATGTATGAGGGCACAGCTTTACTATTTATAATTGGATTATTATTTATTTTACCTATATACAATTTAAAGCCAGTAATAGCGGTAGAAAGTGAAATAAATGGTAAGGGAAGTGCTGTACAACATGAATCCTAATCCAAATGTTAAATATCCTATTGAAGGAAATCAAAATGTCCATTTTATAAAAAATACAATAACGAAAGCTAATATACTTGTTGGTGACTATTCTTATTATGATGCGAAAGATGGAGAAACATTTGAAGATCGAGTATTACATCATTATGAATTTCTTGGAGATCATCTTACTATTGGAAAGTTTTGTTGTATTGCAAATGGAGTTACCTTTATTATGAACGGAGCGAATCATCGGATGGATGGATTTTCGGCATATCCATTTAATATATTTGGAAATGGGTGGGAGAAGTATACACCTAATTTGTCTGATTTACCTTACAAAGGGGATACAGTTATAGGAAATGACGTATGGATTGGTATGGATACAACGATTATGCCTGGAATAAAAATAGGGCATGGTGCAATCATTGCAGCTAAATCTGTTGTGACTAGAGACATCGCACCATATACAATTGTTGGCGGAAACCCTGCAAATAAAATAAAGGAACGATTTACAAATACAATAGTAGAAGAGTTATTGCAAATTCAATGGTGGCATTTTGACATTGAAAAAATAACAGAAAATATAGATGCTATTGTACAAGGAAATATTGAACCATTAAGAAAGCTAAAAAGGTAATAAAAAATGCATGACAAAGAGTATCATACCTCCGAATTTTGTTAATGATAATAGAACAAGGAGGTGTGATACTATGGCACAAGACGTTTTATGTGAAGTAAACAACTGTAAATTTTGGGCTAACGGCAATAAATGTAGTGCAGATGCAATTTATGTAGTAAGTCATAAAGGGAAACATGCATCAACTACGGAAGAAACAGATTGCAAAACTTTCGATCCAGAAGTATAAATTTTTGAAGGGTAGCCAAATCGTGGTTGCCCTTTTATTAATTATAGTATTGATAATAAATCTCATTTTCATTCATTGTTTTTAACTTTTCTTGTTAATTTTTATATTTTCTTCATAAGTGATGTAATCCAGAGCAATTCGTGTTCAATACGTGATTTACTAAATTCAATGACTTCTGTAATAAAAGATGAGCTAACACGTAAAGATTGAATAGCAGTAAGCTGTTTATGTAGTACGTCTTGGCGTATTGTTAAAATTTCTTTTCTACCTTCGTAATCAAGTTTTTCAAATAGAGCGATACGTACAAGGAACTCAGCGTTATTTGTCGCAATTTTTTCAGGAAACTCTCTTAACATTTCTGAAAAAATTTCTTCACCTGTTTCAGTTATATCGTACATATTTCGGTTTGGCTTTCCGACTTGTTTATGTATTTTTTTCGTTATAGCACCCATATTTTCGAAGCGCCGAAGAGCGGGATACAGTGTATTATGGGGTTCAGCCGAGATACGTGTAAAAACGGGTCATAATCTGTAATATATTTCCATAATTGGTTTTTTAGTTAAAAATATCTACCTCATGATTAACAAAAAGCTGATTACCTATGCGCTATAAATGAACTGCCCCCAATTGTTAAACAAAACCTAGCAATTGGGGGCAGTTCATAGTTATCATTTGACTCTTCTAGTGACTTTCTCAAGTAAAGCACCCTTTGGTTGAATAAGATTTATTTATTCATTCCCATCAATCGCTTAATTGTTCTTATTTGTCCACGATGATTAATTTCGTCTTCCATAACGTGAAACCACAAGTAGTAATTATTATAAGGCACACCATTATCCCACTTGTTTTCCTCGAATAACCAGATATCTTGTTTTGATTTCAGATATGTTAGTGTATTTTCTCTAACTTGTGATAATTCATTCAAATAATAATCTAAAGATTGCTTTTTTATTCCTTCCCTTGCTTTGTCTCCAAGTTCTAAAGAAATTCGCCACTTTAGATATTCACTTTCAGTTAAATCTCTTTTTTCAAACGAGATAACTTGATGAACAAACTCCATCGCTGCAATATGTGATAAGAGAGAACCAATAGTGTTTGAACTACCGTTTGGTAAGAAATCTAAATCACTTTGGTTTAAATTGGAGATTTCGCTCAATGTAACATCTCTTGTATGTTCAAGCATTGTTACAAGCTCTCCAATCTTATTTGAATAGTTTTCTCTTGAAATTATTCTATAATCTATCATATATATCCCTCCAATTCATGCTAAGCATAAGTTTACCAATAAAATAAAAAAACAAAGTCTGAAAATTCATGTAAAATAATGATATAATTTAATTGAATATAAAGAAAAAGGAAACCTGTTTTTATCAGTGTTACCTTATCCAAGACTAAATTTTACCCATACATCATTTTTTTGATGTAGCTCTTGAAGATAAAAACTATTTAATTTTCAAGGAACAGTTATTAACTTAAAACTTATTATACGAGGAGGGTGTATCATGAAAAAAATATGCTTTGTATTAATTGTCGACGCTGGTATAAATTATGGTTCAATATTTTCTCTACCATTTTTAAGGAATCAGGATGATTTGAAGGAATATTTTTCTAAGTATTATGATGTTTCAATTAATTATATTAGGGATAAAAACTCAGTTGACTATTTGGTAGTTCCTAAACCGTGTCCACCTTTTGATAATGAAAATAATCTTCCAATAATTGAAGTACCAGCAATCTTATTTATGGAAAAGGATTTTGAAAAAATAAAGACTTATATAGACAATTATTTTTCTAATAACTCATAAAGAAAATAAAAGTACAGTAAAAAGAAGTCCGATACAAAACGAGTGGCGTAGAATATTTCTATTAATCATTCGTTTTTTATTATATTTACATATCAGTCTATCGCAAATGAACTTGTACAACATATCGGGAAATATAGTGAGGTTAATATTGTTGAAGAGTTTGCTGCACCTTTACCTGTTACCGTCATATCTGATTTATTAGGAGTGCCAACAACGGACAGTAAAAAAATTAAAGCATGGTCTGATATTTTATTTATGCCGTATAGTAAAGAAAAGTTTAATGATCTGGATGCGGAAAAGGGTATAGCACTAAATGAATTTAAAGCATATCTTCTACCGATTGTTCAGGGAAAGAGATACCATTTAACCGATGATATTATTTCGGATTTAATACGAGCTGAATATGAAGGCGAAAGATTAACAGATGAAGAAATTGTTACTTTTTCTTTAGGTTTATTAGCGGCAGGCAATGAAACAACTACTAATTTAATTATTAATAGCTTTTATTGCTTTTTAGTGGATTCACCTGGAACATATAAAGAATTAAGAGAAGAACCTAAATTAATTTCAAAGGCAATTGAGGAAGTATTGCGCTATCGCTTTCCCGTTACATTAGCTAGGAGGATTACAGAGGATACAAATATATTTGGGCCTTTTATGAAAAAGGATCAAATGATTGTTGCGTGGGTAAGTGCAGCAAATTTAGATGAGAAAAAGTTTTCGCAAGCCTTTAAATTTAATATACACCGAATAGGAAATGAAAAGCATTTAACATTTGGTAAAGGTGCTCACTTTTGCTTAGGAGCACCACTTGCACGTTTAGAAGCTGAGATTGCATTAAGAACTTTCATAAATGCTTTTGAAAAAATAGAGTTATCTCCATTGTTCAATTTAGAAAAATGTCTATTGGAAAATGAACAAACGTTAAATTACTTACCTATTCTTTTGAATAATAGGTAAATCGATCAGCAAGGTACAAATTTACTGTACCTTGTTTTTTTATTTCTCAATTGTAAAATTTTAGTTAGTTATTTAGTATGGAGGTGTGTGAAAAAGAATGGAGGAGGACGCTTATGTTAACGTGTAATGGAAGTAAAACGTTTCAAACATTTATTAAAGCAGTAACGGATTTAATCGATAGTAATTTATTAGAAGATCAAATTGTTTGTGCGATTGAAAAATTACTAGAAGAACTTTTAGAAAAGAAAACATGGCTTCCGTTAGAAAAACAGAAGGCGAATTCGGCTCAATACGCACGACATTTGTTATATGAAGATCCTTTTAATCGTTTTGAAGTATTAGCTCTTGTATGGAAAGATGGACAATCTACCCCTTTACATGATCATGATGGTACATGGGGAGTAGAAGGCGTTTTCACAGGGAGGATAATGGTGCAAAACTTTATACAAACGAAGCAGTTTGAAAATTCACTTGTTTATTTAACACATACAGGAAATCTTTATTTGGGAGAAGGAGAAACAGATAAAGTCATTCCACCAGCTGATTGTCATATTCTTGAAATAGCTAAAAATGAAAGCGTTGTCACTATTCATATTTACGGAAAACGTTTAGAAAAGTTTAAAATATATGTCCCAACTGAAGAAAAGAATGTGTACATGTGTGAGACGAAATATATTAGTTATAGTTCATAGTATAAAATATTAGTTATAGTTCATAGTATAAAATCAAAAACTTTTCTTTAAAAAGAAAAGTTTTTGATTTTATTATTAATTATTTCTTGACCTGAAACGCTTTTCATAAATTATAAATAAGGAGTACTTCACGAGATCTGTATGAAAACGATACCTTTTGTTTATAATGAACTCGTGTATTTATAGAAAGTGGTGAAGAAATAATGAAATTAATCGCAATTGATTTAGATGGAACTCTTCTTTCAGGGAATAAAACGATTAGTAAAGAGAATGCAGAAGCAATTCGAAAATGTCAGGAAGCGGGTCATGTTGTAGCAATTTGTACAGGACGTTCTATCGTCGACATTGAAAGATTGTTGTTAGAAGTTAATTTAGAGTGTCCAATTATTGCGGAAAATGGTGCGCTTATATATAAAGATAAAAAAATGATGAAGAGATATCCAATTCAAAATATGCAAGCACTTGAGATTGTAGAATATCTTGAAGAGAATGGCTTATATTATCAGCTCTATACTGATAAAGGTGTGTATGTACCGGATTATGGAGTAGAGAGTGTACGTAATGAAATCGAGTATGTGAAGAATTCAAAAGAAAATTTTGACTTGAAAGAATTAGAAACGATCGCAGCTTTATACCTTGAGCATACAGCATTTCATAGTGCAGAAAGTTGTAAATCAATTGTAGAAACTGATATACATGTGCATAAGCTTTTACCATTTTCTTATGACATAGAAAAATTAAAAAAGTTAAAAGCAGCGTTTCTGCATAATACTGATTTAGCAATTACATCTTCATATTGGCATAACTTAGAAATTAATCATCGAGATGCTCAAAAAGGAAATGGCTTATATACTTTAGCAGAACATCTGAATATTCCCGTTGAAAATACTGTAGCGATAGGTGATGGGCTAAACGATGTATCCATGATGGAAAAAGCAAACATATCAATTGCAATGGGGAACGCAGTCGAAGAAATAAAAGCAATGTGTAAATACGAAACTTTATCAAATGAAGAACACGGTGTTGCACATGCTTTATATAAATATGTAATGTAATATAAAAAGAAAAAAAGAATCCA
>NZ_QOZX01000105.1:0-8241 GCF_008368895.1 Bacillus sp. BB081 | reverse complement strand
TAATAATCATGATGTATACGATATCAGCGAGAGTAATGCATATTTTCGATCCTAAATAGTAAGTTAATGAACGATTTTGCAATAAGTACACAACCTTCCTGAGGAAAAACATTCCAATAGTTAGAATAATTATAATTTGAAAGTTGGAATTGTGAAAGAATTTAATTTTTTGTCATTTTTTGAAAGGAAATGTCATGTATAATGAAGAATATATTAATATAGTATTTTATTAATACTTTTTATAACAGTGAATATGTACAATAGCTTGTAGTAAATGCCCCGGTATAAGAAAGGGCGGATAAACCATTCTTTTCTTCATATACATATAGAAAATGAGAAAGAAAGTGAGGGTTGCATATGGCTGCTTGGGTAATTTGGTTTATAATAGCTGGTATTTTATTTATTGCGGAACTGTTGTCGATTACGTTTTATATGCTTTGGCTTGGAATTGGAGCTGTTGTCGGAGGTCTAATTGCTTTGTTTGCCCCTGAAGCACTACTGTTACAAGTTGTTGCTGGTGCGATTGTAAGTTTAACATTGACTTTCTTTACGAAAAGAATTTCAAAAAACTTTCGAGAAGCAAAAGGTTTTACTGATACAGTAGATTTGCTTGTCGGTAAAAAAGGCATTGTTATGCAAGCGATTACAAATGAAGCGAATGGTATTGTGAAGGTGGATGGAGATACTTGGACAGCTATTGCAGATGATCCAATTGATGTTGGAGAAAAAGTTATTGTTATAAAGAGGAATAGTACTATATTACAAGTTAAAAAGGAGAGTGAATAAATATGGCAGTAGCATTAACATTAACGATTATTTTAGCACTAATTGTTGTTACATTTATCGCATTAACAATTAAAATTATTCCACAGCAAAAAGTTGGAGTCGTTGAAAGATTTGGTAAGTTTCAGCGTATTATGGAGCCGGGATTAAATTTATTAATACCAATTGTAGACCGTGTTCGTGTATATCATGACTTACGTATTCAACAAACGAATGTACCACCACAGAAGGTAATTACGAAAGATAATGTACAAGTAGAAATTGATACAATCATTTTCTATCAAATTGTGGAACCAGAACTTGCGACATATGGTATTTCGAACTATGAATATGGTGTTCGTAATATTACTTCTGCAACGATGCGTCAAATCATTGGTAAAATGGAACTGGATGAAACGTTATCTGGTCGTGAAAAAATTTCAACAGAAATTCGCTTAGCACTTGATGAAGCAACAGAAAAATGGGGCGTTCGCATTGAGCGTGTTGAAGTTGTTGATATTAATCCGCCAAAAGATGTGCAAGCATCGATGGAAAAACAAATGAAAGCAGAACGTAATAAACGTGCGATCATTTTAGAAGCTGAAGCTGCAAAACAAGATAAAGTTCTTCGTGCTGAAGGTGAAAAGCAAAGTAAAATCTTAATGGCTGAAGGTGATAAAGAAGCACGTATTCGAGAAGCTGAAGGTATAAAGGAAGCAAAAGAACTAGAAGCGCAAGGGGAAGCAAGAGCGATTGAGGAAATTGCAAAAGCAGAACAAAATCGAATTGAATTACTTCGTGCAGCAGATTTAGATGAACGCGTACTTGCTTATAAATCATTTGAATCATTGATTGAGGTTGCAAAAGGACCAGCAAATAAAGTCTTTATTCCGTCTAATGCAATTGAAACACTTGGTACTCTCGGGGCAATTGGAGAAATCTTTAAAGAAAAACAAGCGAAGAAATTGCCTTCTTCAGATACACCAAAAGAACAATAAGAGTGAAAAAGAGAAATGGGGTGCCATTTCTCTTTTTATTGTTGAGTAGGATAAAAAATATTAGTCCTTTGCCATTATGGATAGGGCTTTTTTGTTTGTCACTTTTCAAAGAATTATAAGTTTAGAGTGTTTGGAATTGTTAAGTGGAATAACACGTTTACTAGACGGTTAAAAAACTGTCAAAGTAATATATTTTTGTTAAAGAAAATTTTAAATATGATATAATGGAATTTTGTGGATATTAAACAAGGGAGTGGGAAACAAGTGCAAATATTATTAATACGTCACGGTGAATCCGAAGCAGATATTTTACATGTACATGAAGGACGAGCTGACTTTGAATTAACAGAAAAGGGAAGATAGCAAGTGCAAAGGCTTGTACAGAAAGTGAAAGCAGATTTTCCACCAGATTTCATTTGGGCAAGTACATTAAAGCGTGCTCGTGAAACTGGTGAAACGTTAGCTGAAGGAATTGGATGCCCAATTCAACTAGAAGAGGAATTAATGGAGTTTAATAACGGAGTGCAAGCAGGCTTATCTTTTGAAGAAGCAAAGAAATATCCAGAGCCAAAGTTTCTTCATGACCGTTTTGAAAATGGGGAATCATTTATTGAATTTAGAATGAGAATAGAAGGAATCTTTTCTAAAATCGTGACAGAGAATACTTATGAACGGATAGCAATCGTTGCACACGGTGGTGTAATAAATAGTCTATTACGTGCGTTTTTCAAAATGCCCATTTCAATGGACTATTATTTTAAAATGGGAGATACGGGAATAAGCTTAATTGAAATTGATGGCGAACAAAAAACGGTGCATTTCATTAATGATACGAATCATTTGGACGGGATGTAAAGACCCGTGTACAAAGTAGTGTTTTTTGATGTTGACGGTACGCTTTTAAGTGAGATTGATAGAAGTATGCACGAAAGTACAAAAGAAGCGATACAAAGATTAATAGATAAAGGAATTCACGTAGTTGTTACAACAGGGAGACCATATAGCTTATGTTCGCAATTTAAAGAGCTGGGCATACATACAATTATTTCTGCAAATGGTGCACATATTAAGTGTGGGGAAACAGTTCTACATAAATCGGTACTTTCAAGTGAAATCGTTCATGATATCTCAGAGTTTGCAGAATTACATGGTCACGGCGTTTCTTATTTTACTGAGGGTTTTACAATGAACGGAATAGCCTCAGATAATGAGGGTGTAATGCAAGCGCTTAGCGAGACGTTAAATTTAGGGGAGTACCCTGAAAAAAGCAAGGATTTGTCTGAAGAAATCTATTGTTTATGTCTGTATGCGGATGAAATAGAATCTCAAAAATTTATTGAAAAATACCCAATGCTTACATTCGACCGTTTTCATGGTTATGTCATAAATGTATTGGAAGATAATAAAGTATCGAAGCTCACCGCAATTCAAAAAGTATTGGATCACTTAAACATTTGTAAATCAGAAGCAATTGCTTTTGGTGACGGTGGAAACGATATTGAGATGTTGCAGTATGTAGGATTAGGTATTGCGATGGGGAATGGCGGAGAAGTACTAAAAACAAAAGCTGATTTCGTTACAAAGAAGGCGAGTGAAGGTGGTATTTTACTTGCTTTAGAGAAGTTTCATGTCGTCTAACATACCTTTATTGGAATAAAGGTATGTTAGGATCTTTAATGTGCTCGCACAATAAAATATGAATTTGCCCACGATGATGATAAAAGTGTGCAACAATTTCAAGCAACCATTCAAAACGGGAATAAGAAATACCCCAATAAGCAGTCTTAACTTCCGCTAATTCTTCATTGGAATAGAATAAAAAAGTTTTAGAAAGTAAATCGTAGCCCTGTATCATCGTTTTTTGCATTTGCGTAATTGTTTCGGGTGTTTGTTCTTTATAGAAAGTGTGTAGTTGTTTTTCAGTACTACCATTTAAAATGAGTAAATCCGCATGGCAAATAAGAGAAAGATGTGCACACATTTCAAATAGAGATCGCTTTGCGTGAATGGGCTGTATTTTTAAATCGGCTTCATTATATTGGTTAAGCATTTGAATAGAGGTATCAACAGCAACTTGTAGTTGATGCAAGGCAGGTTGAACAAACATTGTAATTCTCCTCTTCTCCGTATATAATAGTTTCTTAAGAGTATTATATCATACTCAAAATTCCGAAAATTCTAGTAGTTTGACTAGCATATTGAAAAGTATTATATTGTAAAAGGTCATATGAAACGTGAAATAGAATGGAATGCAATTATTGAGTTAGGAGTTAGACCAATGAGTTTGAAATATGGAAGAGATACAATTATTGAAGTTGACTTAAATGCAGTAAAACATAATGTAAAAGAATTTAAAAAGCGTGTGAATGATGAAAATATTGCAATGATGGCTGCTGTAAAAGCAAATGGGTATGGTCACGGGGCGGTTGAAGTTGCGAAAGCTGCTATTGAAGTAGGAATAGATCAGCTTGCAGTTGCATTTGTAGATGAAGCGATAGAGTTAAGAGAAGCAGGAATTAACGTGCCGATTTTAATTTTAGGTTATACATCAGTAGCAGCTGCGGAAGAGGCAATTCAATATGACGTTATGATGACTGTTTATAGAAGTGAAGATTTACAAGGTATAAATGAAATCGCAAACCGTCTTCAAAAGAAAGCGCAAATTCAAGTGAAAATTGATACAGGAATGAGTCGTATCGGTTTACAAGAAGAAGAGGTTAAACCATTTTTAGAAGAATTAAAACGTATGGAGTATGTAGAGGTAGTAGGAATGTTTACACATTACTCTACGGCAGATGAAATTGATAAATCATATACGAATATGCAAACAAGTTTATTTGAGAAAGCTGTCAATGCAGCAAAAGAATTAGGAATTCATATTCCATATATTCATAGTTCAAATAGTGCAGGTTCAATGGAGCTTAGCAATACATTTCAAAATATGGTTCGTGTAGGTATTGGAATATATGGAATGTATCCTTCAAAAGAGGTAGATCATGCAGTCGTTTCTTTACAGCCTGCGTTGTCGTTAAAATCAAAAGTAGCTCATATTAAACATGCGAAGAAGAATCGCGGTGTAAGTTATGGGAATACGTATGTAACGACTGGTGAAGAATGGATTGCAACTGTACCGATTGGCTATGCTGATGGATATAATCGTCAGTTATCTAATAAAGGGCATGCATTAATAAATGGAGTTCGAGTACCTGTTATTGGCCGTGTTTGTATGGATCAACTTATGTTAGACGTTTCAAAAGCAATGCCAGTACAAGTTGGGGATGAAGTAGTATTCTACGGTAAACAAGGTGAAGAAGAAATTGCGGTAGAAGAAGTAGCGGATATGTTAGGTACAATTAACTATGAAGTTACATGTATGTTAGACAGAAGAATTCCACGAGTTTATAAAGAAAATAATGAAACGGCTGCTGTCGTAAATATACTAAGAAAAAACTGAATCGTTATGATTCAGTTTTTTTATTTTTGACAAATGAAAAATGTTCTGTTTGTACCGTGTAATTGAATGTTCTTAAAACCTACAGATTCCAATGAAGAAATTATTTCTTCATTGGAATAACAAGCTTCCTCAAAAGAAAAGTCACTTCTTTTCCAATTATTATCTATGTCATGTTGAAATAGTATAAAGTTCATTTCTGCTTTTTTATTTTCGTTATCATATGTAGAATCAATTGTACATACATATTCTTCCGCTGAAATATGAAATGAAGCAATCCAATTTTCAAGAAAACCTTTCTCCATATTCATATCAAATACGAATGTACCTTCGCTATGTAATACGGAGTAAACATTATGAAAAACATTTTTTAATTCATCTAATTTTAAAATATGGTTTAAGCTATCGCCAGTAGAGATAACATAGTGAAATTGCTCATTTATATTGAAATAACGAGCATCATCGACGATAAAGGTTGCGTCTGGCGCGTTTTGACGTGCGTATTCAATCATTTGGGCAGAACCATCTATACCAGTTACTAAAAAAGTATTATCAATTAATTTCTTAGTAAGGTGACCAGTCCCGCAGCAAAGATCTAAAATATGAGAATGTGGTGGTGCATATTGTAAAACAAGTTTTTCCAAAAGTAGATAGGAGTGTTCAGCATAATGCCCCCAATGTTTATTATAAATGGATGCGAAAATATCATAATCAGAATAAATTAGTTTTTTACACATATGTATTCACCTCAAGATTCATTACATTATAATAGTCATGCTTCTTTTTCATTTCAAAACCACATTGTGTATATAGTTTTAAAGCGTGGTTATTTTTCGTTTCGACGTCTAATTCAATTGTTGAAATTCCTTTTGTAATAAGGGTATGTACCATATAACTAAGAATATCTTTTCCGTATCCTTTACCTTGATAAGAAGGATGAACAGCGAACCCTGATAGTGTAGTAGATTGTTCTTGCTCAGAAACTGTAATCGTTCCTATTACTTTTTCGTCGATAAGAGCACAGTAAACTTGATAGGAAGGGGAATTCATCATTTTTTGTAACCATGTAGCGGTATTTTTTGCTGAATCTCCAAAAGCTTTACTGGAAATTTCAATAAGATCAAGAAGTGACCCTGAAGATGCAAGAGTGAGCTGTATAGTATTCTTTGTTGTTTTTGGCACTTCTTTAGCTTTGAACTCCATACTATATTCACTATATAAATAAGGTAATTTCATATGTCTTGCAAATTCTTTCCCAGAAGCAGAATCCCCATTCATAATAAGAAGAGCTTCATCTGCCTTTCGTATTCGTATTTCTTTCATTGCGGTTTGTAAAAGAGTAGTGCCTATATGTTGTTTCCTATAGTTCGGATGAACAAACCCTATTAACTCCAGTTTTGTCGGTCTTTCAAAATCATACATACTTAATGCACCGATTAATTGAGTATTATTATAAAATAGGAAATCATTTATCTCTTCATTAGTACGAGCAGTTAAAAAGTTTATATGTAAATCTGATGAGTAATCAATTTGATCGTGTTGCCCACAAATATGAGCCAAATCTTTCATTCGCTGAATTTCGTTTGTTATTAAAGATTTCTTTTGTTCAATATTCATTTCATAACCCCTCTCATTCGTATTTAAAAATAGGATGGATGACTAAGCCACTTTTTTAACTCCACGCTGCCCTGAACAGATAATAACCGGTACAAATATCGATAGGGAGGTCTACATTCTGCAAGATGAGGAAGGGGCATAATGGTTTCGTAACCTTGTTTAAAAGCATGTGCCTCTTTTTCTGTAAACACATATTCTAAGCCGATAAAATCAAACTCCCGGGGAGCAACGGCATAGGCTTCTGTATCTACTAATCCCGTAATAGTTGTACCATCTGATAAAAACTGAGTAGGGTCCATATCAATTAAAACGAGCATTGATTCCTTTTGTGCTGGTAAGGGAGAAAGTTGTGATTCAAAAGTAGGAAATGCATTTTGTATGCTTTCATTATCGGAATAAAACATATTCACAAGCTCTTTACTCACATTTAAAATGTGTGATTGGAATTCATCTAGTGTAATTTGGAAGGAACCCGACACATTTCCTATGTAATCGGCTTTAAATGTATGTATTTCTGCAAGCCCTTTTCCTAGACTGAATAAAATAGAATCTGGTTGCCCGATAAAAGATTGAACTGTGTTACCTACTAACTTTTCGGCTACAACGAATTCACGGCCAATTAAAATATGTTTTTCTAATATTGCTGGGATAGGAAGATTAGTATGTTCTTGCAGCAATGTATGTACAGCTTTTAAATGATGTACGTTCCTTGGATTAATTCCAAATAGGTTTTTACATCCCCACCAAAAATCATTATTGGGCTCTTCATTCATTTTAGAAGAACGAACGATGACTTCTGCATCTTCTGTTCGGACGAGAAACACATCGCTTGCATGGTCTTCATAACCTGGGTGTAAAGCTTGAATAGATAAAATAGGTGAAGTGAATAGTTGTTGTAGCATGAAGTTGCTCATTTTTCTGTAAATTCATTATATAACAGAATATGTTCCAAATGGATAAAGATAAGGACAACATAGAACTTAAATAAATTTATAGTGAGAAATCAGTGTGGAAATTATATTTTTCTAGTTTTGTATGAATTATCAAAATAATGTTTTGATGATAAATCTGTAAAAATGCCTGAATGTAAATCCCGTATTTTTCAATAAATGAAAGGTTAAGCATACTTTTATAAGAGTTATAATGTAGGTTATGAAAAATATTTCTCAATAATAAAATGAAGTGAAAAATATGAAGAAGTAGAATAGATTCCTTTATAATAGTTTTAAATTAATTAATATAATTAACTATTAATATTGTTAGATAGGAGAGAATATGATGGCAAATGTACTCGTAATAAATTTTCCTGGAGAAGGTCATATAAATCTGACTTTAGCTATTGTAAGTCAGTTAATTCGGCGAGGGGAGACAGTTGTTTCGTATTGTATTGAAGATTATAGAAAGAAGATTGAA
>NZ_QOZX01000104.1:0-12422 GCF_008368895.1 Bacillus sp. BB081 | reverse complement strand
GATCACCGGGAGTAACAGGTCCAACGGGTCCAACTGGAGTTATTGGACCAATAACAACAACTAATTTATTATTTTACACTTTTTCAGATGGAGAAAAACTTATATATACAGATTCAGATGGGATAGCTCAATATGGTACAACACACATATTACCTCCAGATGAGGTTTCCTATATTAATTTGTTTATTAATGGAATACTTCAACCACAACCATTATATCAGGTTAGTAATGGTCAGCTAACTTTATTGGATAATCAACCACCAACGCAAGGTTCTTCAATTATTTTGCAATTCATCATTATTAATTAAAAAAGACAGATTCTTAAATAAAAAGAATCTGTCTTTTTGTTCTACATTAAATTAGTTAAACTAAGTGACGATAAATTCGATTGTAATTGGAATTCCGCCGTCTAATGCATCTCCGCCAGGAATTGTAATAGCACCAGTAGGTCCAGTAGTAATACTGGAGTTTACACTAGGTTGAAGAATGCCGTTTACATAAAAGTTGTAATACGTAAAAGTCGGAAAAGCAGTTGCAGTAGTACCAGCATCGTTTAAACAAGCTGTAGCAGCAATTGCAAAAGCTGCACCTGTTCCTGTTCCAGCTCCTAGTGTAGATGTAAATCTTCTAGATGCCATAAATGGTTGGATGATTGGCAATTAATTCTCACCTCCTAAATTATTTTTTGAACGAAGTATAGAATAACTTGTCCGATATATTGTATGAGAGTTTTCTATAATAGAAACGGCTTCTTAATTATTGAGAGAACATAATTTTAGTAAAGATATTGTTACTTATCTGAAAAGATGGTGTTGTTACTTATTGGTTATATGCAAATGTTTAGTTTTAATATTTAAATTAAAATGTGCTTTTGGACCTAAGAGATAAACGTGGAAAATTAAAATAAACTCTTAAGTTTAGGTGTTTAATCTAAGCAGTCAATTATTAAAAACATATAATTAATATGTGAGTCATGAACATAATTAAATTACGTTTTCAAGTTTGATTATAATTCATGTTTCCTATTTTAAGAGAAACATATAACTTAACTATTTTTTTCAATCGCATCTTTTATAGTACTTAGAATAGGAAAACACTCAACTATAAGAAAAGTAAGGAGGAAATAAATGAAACATAATGATTGTTTTGATCATAATAACTGCAATCCGATTGTTTTTTCAGCAGATTGTTGTAAAAATCCACAGTCAGTTCCTATTACTAGGGAACAATTAAGTCAATTAATTACTTTACTAAACTCATTAGTATCAGCTATTTCAGCATTTTTTGCAAATCCAAGTAATGCAAACAGATTAGTGTTACTCGATTTATTTAATCAATTTTTAATTTTCTTAAATTCCTTATTACCTTCCCCAGAAGTTAATTTTTTGAAACAATTAACTCAAAGTATTATAGTTTTATTACAATCTCCAGCACCTAATTTAGGACAATTGTCAACATTATTGCAACAATTTTATAGCGCCCTTGCACAATTCTTCTTCGCTTTAGATCTTATCCCTATATCCTGCAACTCAAATGTTGATTCTGCAACTTTACAACTTCTTTTTAATTTATTAATTCAATTAATCAATGCTACTCCAGGGGCGACAGGTCCAACAGGTCCAACAGGTCCAACGGGCCCAGCAGGAACCGGAGCAGGTCCAACGGGAGCAACAAGAGCAACAGGCGCAAGAGGCGCCAGATGCACCAGATGCACCAGGGGCCCAGCAGGAACCGGAGCAGGTCCAACGGGAGCAACAGGAGCAACAGGGGCAACAGGTGCAACAGGTCCAACAGGTCCAACAGGTCCAACAGGCCTAACAGGTCCAACAGGAGCAACAGGGGCAACAGGTCCAACAGGTCCAACAGGTCCAACAGGAGAAACAGGTCCAACAGGTCCAACAGGTCTAACAGGTCCAACAGGCCTAACAGGAGCAACGGGAGCTGGAGCAGTTATTCCGTTTGCATCAGGTGGACCAGTAGCATTAGCAACTGTTTTAGGTGGATTAGCAAACACAGGAGCACTTCTTGGATTTGGAAGTTCATTCTTCCCTGTAATTGTCCCACCTGGTGGTCCAATTACTATAGGTCCTGTACCTCCAGTATTTGATTTTGCATTTGTAGCCCCTCGCGCAGGTACAATTACTTCGTTAGCAGGGTTCTTTAGTGTAACTGTAGCGGTTGCTTTAGCATTAGGAAGCATACAAATTCAAATGCAATTGTACAGCGCGCCAGCAGCAAGTAATACTTTCACTCCAGTAGGTACACCGTTACTATTAACACCAGCATTTAGTGGTCTTATTGCTATCGGTAATACTTCAAGTGGTATTAGCGCACAAGCCATTGCGGTCGCTCCACAAGATAAGATATTACTTGTTGTTTCATCAACTACACCTGGTTTTGATATAGCTACTGCTATTACAGGCTTCGCAAGTGCAGGTATAACATTCGTATAATCACTTGTAAGTTTTGTAGTTGAAAATTTTGATATAAGAAAAGAGATTGTCAAAAAAGTATCCTCAGATTAACTTTTGAAGACAGTCTCTTTTCTTTAATTGTTTTTATACTTTATGTCTGGTGAAAATGATTAAATATACTATGAGAATGTAGTGTAATTGTGTTAAGTTAAATGATCACTGCTAGTAAATTACATAATAATAGACGTAAAAAAATAGAGGTTTATAGCCGATTGTGGATTACGAACTAATTTCATACACATATAAAGGTATATATCTAAAATATTTAAAGTTTTAGCCTTATATATGTAAGGATTGAGACGTGGGAGGATTATATTTGGACCAATTATTATTTTTCAAGCATATAGAGGAGAAAGAAATCCGCCCTTTCGTGATAGAAGAGTTGCGGAAATACAGAGTGTTACGTATTAGATTCCAAAATCAGCAAGAAAGAACGGAATTGGGAGCAGAATTGTTGTTTTCTGAGTTAAAGCAAGTAATGGTGAGAAGCCATTTGTTGAGTTTGCAAGGGAAATTAAACTTAAAACCATCTCAAATCAGAAAGTGGAAGTCACAAGATAAATGGGACGAACTATTTAATTAAGTAAAGTTTAGATATACAAGATAGAATAAAGATACATTAAATGATTATCAAAGGAAGTTTAGAATCTAATTCCTTTATTTTTTTATTACTTATTTAATTAGTTTTAAACAGGAAGTGTCAAATTCATTTATATAAGATGCAAAAAATATTGCTATATCTAAGGTTAAACCAAATAGGTGAATTTAACACAATCTAGTTTATAGCTAATTCATTTTTAGGAGTTTTAGATATTAAATACTGAAATAAGTCATGATAATAGCTAGAAAATGAAGTGTTTTTAATTACATGTTTAATACTTAATGCATTTAGATATATTGTATACTAAATATATAAAAAGAGGGTGATGTCTTGATAAAAAGATTAATAAAATTTATAACCAGTTTTGAACTTATCGTTTACAGTACAAGGCGCACCTCTATTATTAACACCAGCATTTGCCGCAGTAGCGATTGGTTCTACAGCATCAGGGATTATAGCTGAAGCTATTCCAGTAACAGCAAGGGATAAAATACTACTATATGTTTCGTTAACAGCAGCAAGTCCAATAGCTACAGTAGCTGGATTTGTAAGTGCAGGTATTAATATCGTCTAACTTGTTACAATGGTTGTTTGAAATTTAAACTGACATTTGTATATAGCCCTTCCTAATTTTATTAGGAAGGGCTATATTTTATGGAAAGGTTGGTGATAAATCAATTGAGAAATTACTCTTTGTTAAGTTGGTATAAAAAAATCAAAATTTATAATTTGTACTCTATTGTTTATGGAGTAAGTTATATCGTTTAAAAAATTACCAATAAACAAAAAAGATGAATTCTATTAAAAATAGAATTCATCCATTAAATAAACAGTATACAAGGGAACTAAGGTATTTATCGTGAACGTTGAAATGTTATAGTTCAAATTAGTAATAAACTATTTGTTTTTATTACAGTTACATCCTTTTTTCTTTACATAGCCTTGCTCAGCTAAGTCTCTTTGCGATTGGGAATTGGAAGATTGAGAATTCGAAGACTGAGAGGATGCTGATGAACTACTATTTTTATTATTAGAGTAGTTTTTTCGATAGTTATAATTACTCATAGTACTATCACCTCCAATTAAATATATAAATATTATATGTATGTACTCTATTAATTGTTACGATAAAAAATAGGAATGGAGGATATACAATAAAAAATCTCCTACGTATTTTCCGAGGAGATAAATAATTGTCTTTTAATGATATAAATTAATATCCCCAGTAAAGAGGGAAATAATATGAATCTTGGTAATATAAATTTTGTTGTGGATTAGGAGGTTGAGTTGGTGTGTTTATCATTCCTCGATTTTGATTACAGTTTGCTGGAGGACCAATTACTGTAGTGGATTGAATAGGGGATATCGCTTGTTTCCATTGTTGTTCATCGAGACAGTAAGTATGAGCCATCATATTAGCGGGGGTTAACCTTAAAATATCAGAACCAAAAATAACTTCTGGGGTTGGGGCATCGAAAATAGCTAATAAATGAGTACCATCTGCTGTAGCAATTTCATAATGCCACCACGCTTGTGGAATGTTGGCAACTTGCCCTGGTTTTATCGGTAAGTTTAATATTTGGTTTGTAAAAGGATTAAGTAAAGTAACAACAGCAGATCCTGAAATACAGTAAACAAGTTCAGCTGCATTTTGATGAATATGTGGCTCTACAACATTTCCTGTACTTAAATAGATATCTAATAAAGAAGTATTTTCTAAAGTATTTAATTGTTTTATGCCAAGTACGTTTATATAATTTTGGGCATCTTTCTTAAAAAAATTACTTTTATTTAAATCATGGGTGAAATTAGTTGAGGGGGAAGTGTAGTCGATATTAGAAGTCATTTGTATTACCCGCCTTTCTTATATTTTCATGCAATTTGAATTTAGGATATGAGTCTAGTTATTGAAATGTGAAAGCGTTGCTGCTCTTCGTTTGTAAAGTGATAAAAATGTTCGTTTGAATGCACTATAATTACAAGAGTTTCATTGCGAAAAAAGGCGCTATTAATTACAATTAATGTAAAAGATAGCGCTTTTTTAATTTGGAGTACAAGGGGAGTGCAGAAAATGAACCATACTATTTTAAAAGAGTTGGAAGTTGAATTAAAAAATTACTTTCAACCGTTTTTGAATGCACCTGCAACAATAGAAGAAATTCAATATGCCGAAAGTGAAATGGGAATTGCGTTTCCAGATGAATTACGTAATCTTTATCTTGCACATAACGGTGAGGATAAATCAGGACCAGGGTTGTTTTTTGGTTTGCCATTTCTCTCGTTAGATGAAGTATTGGATGAGTGGAGAATATGGAAAAGAATTGAAGAGGATAATTTTTTTAATTTTGATGCATTTTCAATACCAACAGAATATATTAAGGAAAGATATGTGAATCACAATTGGATACCTATTAGTAAAGATTATGGCGGTAACAATTTAGGAATAGATGTTGATCCGGATGAAAAGGGGAAAGTGGGACAAGTTATTAATTTTGGACGAGATGAAGAAGTGAAATATGTAATTGCAAATAGAATTTCAGATTTGTTACTATTTATTTTACAAACGCTAAAAAATAAAAATTTCACCATTCATCAAGAGGAAGATTATTTATATTGGAGTTATGGTGCTAATGATAATATACATTTTTTAGACGCTTTATTTAATATTGAATTACCTGTTTTACAGCCCCAATTTATATTTCAATCTGAAAATAACGTTAATGATTGGTACGATAGTTTAGATGAGAATTGGAGATATATAGTGGGTGCATCTGAACGAGCAGACAGGTTTATTAGAGAGAAGAGATTATATTTAGGTGGAAAAGGGTTAGTAGATATTAGTCCATTACAGATGTGTACGGAAGTGAGAGAACTAATTTTATCCGGAAATGAAATTCGAGATTTAGCAGGATTAGAACGAATGAATTCTTTAAAGAAGTTATATTTAGTTAATAATCCGGTTCAAGATTTAACGCCAATCATACATCTAAAACACTTACAAGAAATGAATATAAAGAATACGGAGATAAATAATTTATCGGAACTTGTAGAAATGTCATCATTAAAAAAATTAAATATTACACATACTAGTATTCAAGATTTTTCGTTGCTACCGCAGTTTCAAAAATTAGAATCGCTTTCTGTACATATTTCAAATCATGAGCAGCTCTACGCGATTTCGAAAGTAGATAATTTAAAGCATTTATATATTTTAGGTTTAGAGAATGTTAGTGAATTGGATTTACTTGTTTTGCAAAATTTAAATAAGTTAATCACAATTGAATTTGAAAATAGCGACATCGCTAATTTATATTGCTTTCGACACAATGCGTCAATTCAAAATATAAAGTTGACAGATACAAAGGTAAAAGATGTATCGGCATTAGGTAAAATGAAAGGACTAAAGGAATTAGAATTAGATGGCGCAACAATTGATAACCTTGAAACGATTTGTTGTTCTCGATCATTAGAAATATTTACAGGATCGTTTGAACAATTTTTTATGTTAAAAGACTCATTTGATAGGAAAATAGATTTTTCAAAAATAATAGGGGGGATGACTGAAGAAGAAAGAGAAATTTGGCACCAGCATGTAATTGATTAGAAAATAACATTATTATGTAAATAAGTTTGTGTGTAGAAGGTGTAACTGTTTGACAGTTGATACTGCAATAAAGTGGTTAGGTGAAATAAATTATGTGTAACTGAATGTCACATCCCTCCTTAATCGTTCGTCTTGTATGTAGAACGGATAAGGAGGGATTTTATTATGAAACATTTTGATGTAGCAATTGTTGGTGGTGGGCTTGCTGGATTAACAGCATCTATATATTTAGCGAAAGCTGGAAGGAAAGTTATTGTATTAGAAAAGTCCAGTCACTTCGGCGGCCGAGGGATGACTATAAATAAAAACGGCATTTGTATGAATCTTGGTGCACATGCTTTATATAGAGGTGGAGAAGCGTTTATAACTTTTAATGAGCTAGGAGTAAATCTTCCAGGTGGAATCCCATCTACAAAAGCACATGGAATATGGAAAGGGAATATTTATACCATTCCAACAGATTTTCGTTCTATTTTATCAACACCGTTACTTTCATGGTCTGCAAAAGTCCAGTTCGCTCGTCTTATGATTCATTTAGGAAACTTAGATGTAGGAAAGGTTCCAAAAATGAGTCTAACTACATGGGCAGAAAATGAAATTAAAGATCCAATGGTTCGAAATATATTTTATGCATTATGCCGCACAACAACATATACGTATGCTCCTACAATACAATTAGCATCTTCCGTACTAAAGCAAATACAGCTTTCTATGAAAGAAGGAGTACTTTATGTAGATGGCGGTTGGGAGACGATAATAACAAATTTAAGGAATATAGCAAGTACTAGTGGTGTGCAATTTCTGGCTAAAAAGCATGTTTTGAAAATAGAGCATTGTGAAGGGAAACAAAGAATACAATGTTTTGACGATGAAGTATTTGAAGCAGGTGTAGTCATTGTAACAACTCCACCGAAAGAGGCTTGTAAAATTATAAAAGGTGCAGAAGGAACAAGTTTGCAAAAATGGTGTGAACAATCTATACAAGTGACCTTGGCAGCGTTAGATATTGGTTTAAAACAATTACCGAATCCTTTGCATCATTTTGCATTGGGATTAGATCAACCTCTATTTTTCACGAATCAATCGAGAGCAGCTAAATTAAGTGAAGATGGATCAATTGTAGTGAGTCTAATTAAATACCATAACCCTGTACTAGAGCTGAATCATATTCAAGAAGATAAAGAACAGTTAGAAAATGCAATGGAATTGTTACATCCAAATTGGAAAAGAGAAGTTGTTGCACAGCAATATTTACCGAAAATAACGGTAGTATATGATTTTCCTCATATTGACCGTGTTGAAAAACCAGGCCCTAACATACCTGGAATGCCAGGTGTTTACGTTGCAGGAGATTGGGCTGGGCATGATGAAATATTAGCTGATGCTGCGGTGGCAAGTGGAAAACGTGCAGCGTTACACATATTAAAGCAATCCGAAAGTGAGGCAATTCATCATGGAAACGGAGCAATTATATGAAACGTATCAATCATTATTATTTTCGTTAGCATATAGAATCCTTGGGAGTGTTATGGATGCTGAAGATATCGTCCATGACGTATTTATATCACTTAATAATATGGAGGACGTTCAATCTATAGAAAATATGAGAGCCTATTTATGTAAAATGGTAACAAATCGCTCAATTGACAAATTACGTTCGGCAGCACATAAACGGAACGTATATGTCGGAATGTGGTTGCCAGAGCCATTTGTGGAAGAGGTTGATGATCCATCAGAGTCATTTGTAATGAAAGAATCAATTTCTACGGCATATTTATTACTTTTACAACAATTGTCTGAGGTAGAGAGAGTTGTTTTCATATTAAGAGAGGTTTTCAGTTATGAATACGAAGAAATCGCTTCAATTGTAGATAAGAGTAGTGCGAACTGCCGAAAAATCTTTCAACGTGCACGAAAAAGTATTTTGGATAAGCCGAAGCACTCAACATTAAGTACGAAGAAGATGGCTGCCTATGTGGAGAAATTTGTATCATCATTGCAGTGTGGGGATGCGCAAGGCATATTAGAAGTATTAAAAACAGATGCGATATTAAAAGCGGATGGTGGTGGTAAAGCTACAACTGCAATCCATCCAATCTATTCTGCAGATAGAATTATACGTTTATTCTTTGGAATTGGGAAGAAGTTCCCGGAAGAGTACAATGTTAATTATAAGATGGTAAATGGTGCCCCAGGTGTTATTGTTAAAGTAAATAATAAAGTGACTTATGTGCTTTCATTTACATTTGAGAATGAGAAAATCTCAAATATTTATATGATGGTTAATCCTGAAAAACTTATGCACTTAAATGTAACTGTATAAAAAAAGACGCATTTCTTTAGAAGTGCGTCTTTTTTTTATTTCTCTAACATTTCAAGAGGTACATCTTTTTCGCCTGCTACTTCAAATTTAATTTCCCCATCTTCTTCATAAATACGTGAAATAATCGGTATAGTAATCATTAATTTTTTATGCTGTTTTCGTTTTCGAGCAGCATCTAAGCTAATCACGTTCATTGTAAGCATCCTTTCTTCTAGAAATATATAAACAAAAGAAAATGCGTCCGGAAAGGGCGCTTAATTGAATTTGAAATACCGATTCATTTAATTGGGGTTTATATGATTTAACAACTGCAATTGAATTAAAAATAGTATGAATGGAATAATTGCACGTAGAAATTAACTTTACCAAAAAACGAAACAATATGCTATAAAAAAATTTAAATCTTTGTCATATAACGAGAAAAAGGATTTCGTTTCGCATATAATGAAAGTAGACGGGCAGCAAGAGCTTTTTCATCATATTGCTTGGAAAGGCGATGAAAAGAATGGATACGTTAGATTCATTATTATTTCAACTTGAACAATATGGAGAAGAGCATGATCGAAATAAAAAAACACGGGAAGAAAAATTACGGAATATTTCTCGTGAGATGGGGCAATTTTTATCAATTTTAGTAAAAGGATGTAGCGCAAAACGCATTTTAGAAATTGGAACTTCTAATGGTTATTCTACATTGTGGTTAGCTAGCGCGGTAGAAGAAACAAATGGAAATGTAACAACTGTAGAGCTTTCTTCAGAACGAGTTGGAGAGGCACTTGTCAATTTTGAAAAGGCAAATCTTTTACAAAGGATTGATGTTCATAATCAAGAAGCAGGGGCATTTTTAGATGTGCAACTAGATCATTCATTTGATTTTATTTTCCTAGATTCAGAGCGGATGCAATACATGTGGTGGCTTGAACATATAAAACGCATTTTACAACCAAAGGGTTTTCTTGTTGTTGATAACGCAACCTCTCATGCAAGTGAGTTAGCCGAGTTTAGAAAAATGATTGAAGAAGATGAAATGTTTGAAACAGTCTTATTGGCATTTCAAAACGGAGCATTTGTAGCGCTTAAGAAGAGTTAGGATTGAGCGTAATATAATTATCACATTGAAAAAGGTTGTATGTCAAAAGATTGAGTACAGTAGGATGGGAAGGACGTAATTTATATACGTAACATACGAAGAATCCGCCTTCAGCATGTTGTTCTCTAGGTCTTAAGTCTGAGGAAAATAATGTTGAGAACAGGTATACTTATAGTAAGAAACAGGGAATGACTGCATAAACAGGCATTTCTAAAAAATCGATTTCAAGCAGTTAGAATGTATATGAAATACGATATAATAGATGAAATATAGTGCATATAAATTCGCACATATAAATAAAGGAGCGATTTTGTTGACTGAACTCGAGAAAAAAGAACCTGTATCCATTGTGAAAGATAATAATGTAGAAGTAGTAGTGGATACAGTTATAAAAGATCAAGAATTAGAGGAACTGAATAAAGAAGCTGATCTTTATGTACAAAAATTAAATAGCGAGCAAAATACGGATTTATCAAAAGTATTGTCACAGCTAGGAGATTTAGGGGATAAAGAACAACAAGCAGCAGGACAAACGTTATCAGCATTAAAACGTCCTGTAACAGCGATGATGAATGGAAAGAATGAAGAAATTCCAAATACATTGTTAGAATTACGAAAAGTGGTATCAGAGCTTGATCCGAATTCATTAAAAGCAAGTGGTATGAAGAAAATTATGTTTAAAGTATTCAAGAAAAATCCACTTGAAACATACGTGCATAAATATCAATCTATAGATAAACAAATTGAAGAGATTATAAGATCCCTTCTAATTGGTCGTGACAACTTACAAGAAGATACAGTTGGTCTTGAAATGCTTAAAGAACAATCGCACGATAAAATTCACGCTCTTGATAAACAAGTATACTTAGGAAGAAAACTCGCTGGTATGCTGGAAGCTGAGAAACAAAATCCAGAACGTCAAAGAGATATTCCATTAATTAACGATGCATTAGAAAAAATTCTAGTACGTACACGAAATATGCAGCAAGCGAAAAGTGTACTATTACAATCTATCGCATCTGTAGACATTATTAAGAAAAATAATGAAAAGTTAACAGAGGCAATTCGTAATGCAATTACGATGACGCAAAACGTTGTAACAGTTTCAGCTGCTATCCAGCTAGCGTTAACAAATCAGCGTAAAACAATTGATGCAGTGAATGCGACAAATGAAGCAATTGAATCAATGGTATTAAGTAACTCACAAGCATTAAAACAAAATACAGAAGAAACAACAAAACTTCTTGAAAATCCTGCTATTAGCATGGATAAATTACGTGAATCATTCCAAAATGTATTTGCTGCGATTGAAGCTTCTGAGAAATCATCAGAACGTATTATCGAGTCAAGTAAGAAGTTTGTAGTTGAATTAGACACATTTAATGATGAAATGAAACAAAAACTCATTCAGCGTCCAAGGAAATAACAGACTTTTAGAGGAGGTGAAAAAATGAGTTTCATTCAAACAGTATTAGTACTATTGGGTACATTGCTTTTAATCGCATTTACTGTCGTTGTTTTAGTTGTATATTTCGGACGTAAACTGTATTTTTCATGGACGAAACCATATAAAAGAGCACATGATTCTTTAGATAAGTTATCGAATAAATCATTACCGTTTCTACAAGAATTTACACAACACCCACTCTTTTATCGCTGGATTCGTACGGAAGGAAAGAAAGAACAATATACATTAAACACTCTTTTCTGTGCATCGGGTCAACGTACGAGAGAGCAAGTATTCTCAATGTTACCGAAAGAAAAACAGAAAAAAGTACATGTAATGGCAAAAACAACGAAAAAACTTACAAATGAAGATATTGATGTAGCGGCGATGAAAGTAAAAGATTTTTTAAGACAAGAAACGCAGCAAACAGTAAAACCATCAGACCTTTCGTTTTATAAATTGTATTTTTATGATCGATATCCAGATGCATTAAATACAATTCAAACGTATAAACGCTCAATAAACCCTTCATTACAAAGAACGGTTGATGAAATTACAATTTCAGTATTAAATGCCTTGCCGTATTATCAGGAGCAGCGTATGTTTGAACAACAACATAAACTTGAAACGTTCTTAATGAAAGATTTAACAGCGATGCTATCGTTAGTCGTACAATTACCACCTTCACAACGACCAGAAAAAGAAGAAGAATTAAAAATCTACTTGCAAAATTTCCAAAAAGAAATGGAAGTAGTCGAGCGAGATATTCGTGACTCGATTGATCATGATTTGAATGTGAAGATGAGAGCAGCGACTGAGAAGTTTAAGAATAAATAAAAAAAGCGCCTTAAAGCTATAGTTCTTTGAACTGTACCCTATAAAA
>NZ_QOZX01000103.1:0-30113 GCF_008368895.1 Bacillus sp. BB081 | reverse complement strand
TATATATATTATAGCCCCCTTTATCATAGCTCCTTTTGTCTTACTAAAAAACGAGGTGGATCTTTCATCACTACTAAATGAACCTTCACTTGCTTGTTTAAATGTATCTAGCGTTGCTACAATATGGATAATAACTGCTCCTACAACTAGTAGCGCGGTATACATCCTACCAATTGAATTGTCAGCCATTTCAGAAACAATCGAAACTACAAATAATATCGTTCCAAGTTGAAACGCATATAGTAATACGATTAGCGTTTGTAACTTTTGCGTTTTAACTTTTGAAATTTAGAATATGCTTTCGGAAATAGATATATAATTAAAAATATAATTTGAATACTAAATAACACAATTTCAGTTTTAACAATTGTTCTATCAAAAAAATTGTTGTAGTAATTCAAATCCCCTGCAAAAATAATAAACATAAATATTGAAATATAAAATATCGTTCCAAGCATAAAACCCGTAGCACCTTCAGGACTTAAACGTCCTTGACATGTTATTCGA
This sequence comes from Bacillus sp. BB081, assembly GCF_008368895.1. Classification (NCBI taxonomy): domain Bacteria; kingdom Bacillati; phylum Bacillota; class Bacilli; order Caryophanales; family Bacillaceae; genus Bacillus; species Bacillus sp. BB081. Next base: position 29,606 of record NZ_QOZX01000103.1, on the reverse strand, counting down.
AATTTATCTAAATCTTCTTCTTTTATATTCCACACCCTGACATTTCCCCTTCTATACAGTTTAAATAATTTTCGTGCACTAAAATTCTATTACATTCTTAATATTTTTAAGTACATAGATCTTTGTACAACTAAATTCAGATAATCTTTTAGGTATATCATTACCATATTAATTACCATAATCATCTAACCAGAATGCCTTTTGATGGTTCAAGTAGTATTCTTTTTCCTCAAAAGTTCCAAATATTCTTCTTTCAATTAAGTATAACCGTCTTCTTGTCACCTTCATCCAATGCCTTTATTAGACTCTCATACTCTATTTTGATTTACCAAAACTATACGCGCTCAGTAAAACATAACTGTTATCACAATAACTATTTTTTACTACCCCTTTACTCATATCTTCACAACATTTATCGTTCTCAAAATTCAATCAAAATATATTATTTTTAATTTATATACTCTTTTTCATAATTTACATATTCTTTTTTGGCACTTTGATTATTATCTTCTCTGGTATGATAATATGTTGAAATTTCTTGATTGCGTTTTATAAGCTTATCTTCTTTTCTTTCTTCATAATTTACCGATATTGTTATTTGTATTATTCTCATTTGATTTTCTTTTGTATTATTAGGCGTATTAAATTCAATCATCAATATTGCAGAATCAAATTTATCATATTTTAAATTTAACTTGTCATTTATTATGCTTTTAAACTGTAATTCAGTTAAATCATAGCTTATTATGCTCGGTTCACTAGATCTTTTTGTATCTTCACTCGGTTTCAATTTACTAAGTTCATTTAATCCTCTAAACATTAATTTTACATATGAAACATTCATAGCTTGATCCTGGGCTACTGAACGGGATTTTTCATTTTTTAAATTTGTACTATAGACCGTTTCTTTTTTGTAATTTTGATTACTACCAACGTTTTTATCATTTTTTATATCAGTAACAACCTTTTGAGTTGTTTTCCCATATAAGTCGTCTTCTTTCACATTATATACTCCATGGGTTGTTTGATATATTATCCTGCTATGTTCACCATCTTCTTTTTCTTCATAAGTACTTTCGCTAGTCTCTTCTTTCACATATGCATATCCATCATCACTCGCAGACATAACCGTTTTCATATCACCTTCATCCAATGCCTTTACTAATCTCTCATACTCTATATTCGTCTCTCCAAAATCACATCCACTTAATAAACTTGCTACTATTGACAGAACTATCATCATCTTAGCTTTCTTCTTTAACTTCATACTGACACCCCGTTGATTTCTCTAGGCATTTTTAAATTCATTATGTTCCTTTTTGGAAAGTAATACATTTCACCTTTACTTATTGGTATTTATTTACTCATACAGATTATATTGAAGATACTTTAATTTTTAATAGCATCGATTTATATACAATCCTTTATTGCTTATATATTCTGTTCGAATTTTCAGAAACCAAAACTTATTTTATTTCTTTGGCTTGCTTTTTTTCCCTCTCTTCATAAAGCTTTAGTCTTTTCTGACGTTCCCTTTCATGTTCCTCCCATGAAATATAAAATGATGGAAATTTAAATCTACAATAGGCTAATAATTGGAATTCAGCTGCGCCTATGGCTACCGCGTACATGATTAAAGTTCCTCCCGCATACAATCCTAAAATATTTAGTATATAATCATTATGCACATAAATTAAAATGATAAGAGTTAACACATAAATTAGAGCACACTTAATTGCAATCCTCTTTGTTTTACTAAAAAATGAAGAGGATTCTTCTCCCGTATTAAATGCCCCTTTACTTGCCTGTCTAAAAGTATCAATAGTCGCTAAAATATGTACAATGACTGCACCTAAAAATAATAACCCGACATACATTAATGTAACTTGATCAATTGAATAATTTGACATTCCTGGAATTATCAACATTGTAAATGTTATAGTACCTAGCTGAAACGCATATAACAGTACCACGAGTGTTTGTAGTTTCTGAAATTTAAATGGCATCTTAGGAAACAGATAAATAATTAAAAAAATTACTTGAAGACTATAAAGTACTAACTCAAGGCTAACAATTATTTTATCAAAGAGAGTCGGGTAATAACTCCAACCAAACCTTATTAACCCTACAATAAGAAAAAACATTATTAATGAAATAAAAAACATCGTTCCAAACATAAACCCTGTAGCCCAGTCGGGACTTAAGCGGTTCTTACAAGTACTTTTAAATTCATTTAAATCTTCTTCTTTTATATTCCACATATAATTACACCATCTTTTCTAAAATCATGTAATAACTCTATTTTTGTAGACAAACTGAGAGTAAATAAATGTTTTTAGTATTTCATATTAAACTAGCCTTTTTTACTTTTTTTAACAAACACAAAATACAGCGATAGCATTAGTATTAAGCCTATTCCACAAACCAATACACCTCCATATTCTTTCTGGTATAAAAAAATAAACATAGTAACAATATAGCTCGGTATTGACAAAATAATGAGCCACTTCCCCAGAAACTCTGCTACTTTATATAGAAGTAAAAAGATAAACATACTCCCAACAATAATAGGTGCTATTACACCTTCAAAAAAACCTTTTTCTTTTTTTACAGTTTTTGAATCTTTATTCAAGACATTACATCCCTCTCTTTACTAGTTAATTTATGAATAATGTATTCATTCTATCTTCAATATAAGTTTACAAGTATCATTTACAACTTTCATTTCAGTTTTTGTTTCGCTTTTGTTCTTTCTCTCTTATTCTTTTTCTATTTGCCATAAATTCTTGGCGTTGCTTTTCATGTTGTTCCCACGTAATATTAAATGATGGGAATTTGAAGCGACAATACACTAACAGGACGAATTCTGCTGATGCAACGGCAAATACATATAATATAATTGTTTGTAAAAAATAAAACACCATCGGCTTTAGCGCAAAACGAATACTTGCAAAGATTAATATCAATAGGACAACTATATAAATTACCATTCCAATTAACATCCAGAGTTTTGTATTAGTAAAAAATGAGACTGATTCCCCTTCCAACTTATAACCTCCATATTTTGCTTTTTTAAAAGTATGGATTGTAATTACAATATGAGTAGTAATCGCTCCTAATAATAATAGACCTATATAACATACGGTTAGATTTTCACAAGTATATCCAAATATCGCTTCAATTAATACATAAGCATACCCTACCGTTGCAACCTGAAACGAGTTAAACACAATTACAATGGCTTGTAACTTTTGTAATTTAAATCTTAATTTCGGAAATGAATAGATAATCAAAAAAAGGATTTGCAGAATATATAATACTGACTCTACAGAAACAAATATTCGTTCAAAAGATTTTGGATAAGCCTCCCAACCAAGTTGTAAAAAACCCAAAACAATAAAAAACATCGGTAATGAAGCGTATACAAAAACTCCAACTAAAAAGGCCATTACACCACCAGGACTTAATCGGTTTTTATTTGTAATTTTGAAAAAATCTAAATCTTCTTCCTTTATTTTAAGCATTCATCTTTCCTCATTTCGACACAAAACTTATTTTATTTCTTTAGTTTTCTTTTTTCCTTCTCTTCATAAAGTTTTAGTCTTTTCTGACGTTCTCTTTCATGTTCCTCCCACGAAATATAAAATGACGGAAACTTAAATCTACAATAGGCTAATAATTTGAATTCAGCTGCACCTATGGCTACCGCATACATTACAAGAGTTCCTGCTATATACCCTACTAATATCTCTGTTTCATAATCATTATGAAAATAAATTAAAATAAGTAGGGTTAGTACATATACCGTAACACCAATCATTACGTTGTTTTTTGTTTTACTAAAAAATGAAGCTGCCCTTTCATCCATACTAAATGCTCCACTCTCTGCTTGTTTAAAGGTATCAATCGTTGTCACCAGATGAACAAAAACTGCTCCTAGAAACAATAAACCTAGATACAATAATGTAATTTGATCAATCGAATAATTTGAAATTGCTGGAAGTATAAATAATGTGAATCCTATAGTTCCTAGCTGAAATGTACATAATAATATCACAAGCGCTTGCAACTTTTGACATTTAAAACGAACTTTTGGAAATAGATATAGAATGAAAAAAATTACTTGCAAACCATATAACACTAATTCAATACTAACAATTATTTTGTCAAAGAGATTTGGATAATAACCCCAGCCAAATTTAACTAATGCTCCCAAAATAAAAAGCATGAATAATGAACTATAAACAGTTGCGCCAAGTATAAACACCATGGAGCGTTCTGGGCTTAAGCGATTTTTACATGTTATTTTAAATTCATCTAAATCTTCTTCTTTTATGTTCCACATATAATTACACCACCTTTTCTAAAAACATGTAATAACTCTATTTTTGTAGACAAACTGAGAGTAAATAAATGTTTTTAGTATTTCATATTAAACTAGTCTTTTTTACTTTTTCTAATAAACATAAAATATAACAATAACATCGATATTAACCCTATCCCGCCGCCCAACACCCCTCCATATTCTTCTAGATATATGCAAAGAAATATACTACCAATAAAAAATATTATTCCAAAGATAACAATCCACTTCCCTAGAAACTCTGCTACTTTATATAGAATTAAAAAGATAAACATAATCCCAACGATAATAGGTGCTATTACACTTTCAAATAAACCTTTTTCTGCTTTTACAGTTTTGGGATCTTTATTCAAGATATTACATCCCTCCCTTTACTAGTTAACTTATGAATAATGCATTTATTCTATATAAGTTTACGAGTATCATTTACAACTTTCATTTCAGTTTTTATTTCTCTTTTGTTCTTTCTCTCTGATTCTTTTTCTATTTGCTATAAATTCTTGGCGTTCCTTTTCATGTTGTTCCCACGTAATATTAAATGATGGAAATTTAAAGCGACAATACACCAATAGGACGAATTCTGCTGATACTACAGCGAATATATATAATATTATTGTTTGTACAACATAAATTGCCATTTGGCTAAATGTATAATTAAGATTTAGAAAAATTATATAAGTAGAACCATTACACTAATTGTCATTCCAATCGATAAATATAATTTTGCGTTAGTAAAAAATGAGACAGCTGGTCCTTCCGATTTATATCCTCCATGTTTTGCCTTTATAAAAACATCAATTGTAGTTACAATGTGAGTACAAAGCGCCCCTAGCATTATTAAACCAATATAAACTAACGTTTTATTATTACTTGGAAAATCAAACATTCCTTCAACCATCATAACGATAAATGGTAATGTTGCTAATTGAAAAGAATAAAATAAAGTCACGATGGCTTGGAGTTTCTGTAATTTAAAAGCAACCTTTGAAGACATGAAAATTATTAAAAAAATCAACTCCAAAATGTATAACTTTACCTCAGATCGTACCAAAAATGTTTCAAATGGTGTTAAAGAAATCTTATCACCGTTCAGCAAAACACCTAAAAACATGATGAGCATGGGTATAGAAGTATATGCAAAAACTCCTACATAAAAGATTCTTATATAATCCGGACTTAATCCATTTTTATTTGCAATTTTGAAAAAACCTAAATCTTCTTCCTTTATTTTAAGCATTCATCTTTCCTCATTTCGATGCAAAACTTATTTTATTTCTTTTTCTTTCTTTTCTTCTCTCTCTTTATAACGCTTTAAGAATTCCTGACGCTCCGTTTCGTGTTCCTCCCACGAAATATAAAATGATGGAAATTTAAATCTACAATAGGCTAATAATTGGAACTCTGCTGCACCTATGGCTACCGAATATAGTATAAGGGTCAATACGGCATACCAACCTATTTGCTCCATCGTATAATCATTATTAATATAAATTAAGATTAGGAGAGTTAATACATATAATATAGAAGCAATCATAAAAAAATCTTTTGTCTTACTAAAAAATGAAACTGAATTTTTCCACTTACTAAATGCGCCTTCGCTAGCTTGCTTAAAGGTATTAATTGTTGTAAAAATATGAATAATAAAGGCTCCTAACAATAATAAGACTACATAAGTCAATGTAACACGATCATTTGAATAACTGAAAATACTCGAAACAACTACTGTTACAAATCCTATAGTCGCAAGTTGAAGTGCATATAGCAATATAACTATAGCTTGTAACTTTTGAAATTTAAAACGGGCTTTGGGAAATAAATATACAATAAGAAAAATGATTTGTAAGCTATACAAAAATAACTCTATTTTAATAATTGTTTCCTCTAGTAAACTAGGATATACGGACCAACCAAATTTCACCAAACCATAAATTACACCTAACATTATTAATGAGGTGTATATGATTGAACCTAACATAAAACCTACAGCAGCCTCAGGACTTAAACGATTTCTACATGTTATTTTAAATTCATCTAAATCTTTTTCTTTTATATCCCACATCCAAGTTTCCCACCTTTAACTACCTTTACTTAAATCATGTAGATTAAATATAAAAACCTTCTCATTTTAACGAAAAGAGAAGGTTTTCTTGCTGTTATACATTCATGCCATATTTAAAGCTTTCCCTCTTCAAATAACGTATTATAGTTACTCTTTGAAATTTTATTTCCGCTATTAATTTAGACATTTTTATTTTTCTTAAAAAACACCAAATATGCAAATAATGACGAGATTAAGAGGAATACACCTGCCCCTATACCCTCGTATATTTTAAAATAAACAGCAGCAATTATCACAAATATTGACATTATTATTATTAGAATCATTGTATATTTCATTATAAATTCTAACGCTTTATATATAGATACTATTGTCCTCTCAAAACAACTTTTCTCTGTTTTCAAAACATTCTGCTCCTTATTCAAAGTAACACCTTCCTCTCTTTACAAATTGACTTTTGAATAAACTTTCTCCTTCAAAATAGCAACAAAGTAAACTATAGAACGTAACTACTACCAATTCAGAATAATCTAACTGAAAATCACATGTCGAAATATTAAGTTAATTATATATAGATTTGAGAACGAAAAACCTCCTCATTCTAACGAGAAGAGAAGGTTTTATTTATGTCACATCCCCATATACTATTCAAAACTATCTCTTTTAAGATATTTCATGATGCTTCCATATTTTAAAAATCTCAAGCTTCAAATATTATACTTCACTATATACCGCGATTTTCACTTCAACATACTGTAAAGACTCATCACCGCTAAACACATGATAAATTGGCGAAGCTAAATTCAGATTATTATCCTCCATATATTGGAGCATTTCACCATATACCTGCTCTGTTAATTTTTCATAATCTCCCGTATATCGTTTCATGAGCATCTCATCAACATAATAATAGCTCCTAAATTGAAGTGTTTCTGACGTTGGAATTTTATCTTCATTTACCGGCATAAATAATTCAATATACATATTTCCATCAGACGGTATATTTTTCAAAGCGTAAAACATAGGACCTTTTATCGTTAAATTCGCTTTTGAAATTTCTGACATAAAATCTTCAATTGCTTCTTTCATATCTGGGTAATGAAAAATGTATTCTCTTGAAACAACATTTGTATATGCAATACTTTGTTTTTCAATTAGCATTTCACTGTTTCACCTACTTCTATAATAGGAGCATAAATATCTAACCATGTATCACCATATACATCTAAACATACGTGATAAAAACTACTATCTAATTTCATATGATGCTGCTCTGCAACCTCACGTATTAGGTTATAAGCCTCCTCAATATCACCATCTTCATCTGTAAATCGCACACATAGAGCACTCTTAATAATTAAAGCATCATAATACTCATATGCAGAGCTCTCACCTAAATCAACTCTTCCGTTGACAGGAATACAATACGTATATTCCCCATATTCTGGTTCATTTTCTAACTGTGAATATTTATATAGAACAGGTCCTACTGCATATATCCCATTACGAACTACTTGATTTCTAAGTGCTCTTGCGGGTAACAACCAATCTTCTTTTTTTACAATTTGAGTAATGCTTATTAAATTTAAAAGTGACAATGCTTTATGCTGAACTTTCACAAAATCTCCCCCTTTTCAACTTGTGGATTCATAAATAGTCATCAAGTTTATAACATATATCCTATTAAGATTTGAACAATTTTCAAATTATTTTATTTCTTTCTCTTTCTCTTTCTCTCTCTCTTTATAACGCTTTAAGAATTCCTGGCGTTCTCTTTCATGTTCTTCCCACGAAATGTAAAATGATGGGAATTTGAATCTACAATAGGCTAATAATTGGAACTCTGCTGCACCTATGGCTACTGCGTACATTACAAGGGTTCCTGCCATATACCCCACTAAAACCCCTGTTTCATAATTATTATGAAAATAAATTAAAATAAGAAGGGTTAGTACATATATCGTAATACCAATCATTGTATTGTTTTTTATTTTACTAAAAAATGAAGTTGCTCTTTCATCGGTACTAAAGGCTCCACTCTCTGCTTGTTTAAAGGTATCAATTGTTGTCACCAGATGAACAAAAACTGCTCCTAGAAACAATAAACCCACATACAATAATGTAATTTGATCAATAGAGTAATTCGAAATTGCTGGAAGTATAAATAATGTGAATCCTATAGTTCCTAGCTGGAATGCAAATAATAATATCACAAGTGCTTGCAACTTTTGATATTTGAAACGAGCTTTTGGAATTAGATATAGAATGAAAAAGATTACTTGCAAACCATATAACACTAATTCAATACTAACAATTATTTTGTCAAAGAGAGTTGGATAGTAACCCCAGCCAAGCTTAATTAATGCTACCAAAATAAAAAGCATGAATAATGAGCTATAAACTATTCCTCCAAACATAAACCCCATAGAATCTTCTGGGCTTAAGCGATTTCTACATGTAATTTTAAATTCTCCTAAATCATCTTCTTTAATTTTCCACATTTGATTGCTTCACCTTCACTTTGAATTATTATATTACCAGAACAAGGATCCAAGTTTCTTAGTCACAGATCCCAATTGTTCCTTAGCCGCAGATTCAATTTGTTCCTTAGCCACAGATCCAAGTTTCACAACCTCAGATTCAAGTTTCCTAGTCACCGATTTTATGCCTTTTTTTGTACCGCTAACTATACTTTCTCCTCCAAACATATCCGCTTTGTAGTTCAATGCTTCCGAAGCAAGTATCCCAACACCCGCTCCAACTGCAGTACCAATAGGCGGAAGGAAAAATGAACCTACTACAGCACCAGTTGCAGCTGCTCCAGCAGTTGCCCCTACATCTACCGCTGAATCTGTTGCAATGTCCCAAACGTCATGTAATTGCCACCCATCGTTACTAGCCTCTACAACATTGTTTGCAACGGAAAGAACAGATCCAGCTATTCCAAAACTTTTCATCGTTTTCCCTACTCCACCTAATTCTTTAAGTGTATCCTTCCATTTCCAAGGCTTCAAATCAGTAACACCTTTTCCAAGTTCTGTTTTGAGTGAACTCCAAGATTTGTTCCCAACAGCTTTTACAAGCCCATTACTCTTCCAGTCTAGTTTGAAATCTTTATACGCTTTGAATTCCGGTAATTCCATAATCTCTCTTTTCGCTATTCTTACTTCTCTATCGGTTACTTTGGGATCAGTTGGCCTCATCCAACCAGTTAAATACTCTTCTACTCTACCTTTAAGAAATTTAAAAATATGATCCTCGTTCTTATCAGCCTTTAAAAATTCAAGAGCTTCTACCATTTGTTTCGGTTTGGTTGTTTTTAATAAATATTGTCCCTCACCATCTATAATGTCAAACTGCGTACCAAACCCTAAAACTTTTTTCATATAATGGTAGCGCAAAAATGAAGATACCACTCCTTTTCCCCATTTATTTCCTTTATTAAAACCGCCTATCCAAGCTTTCGAAGTCACAACTGTTGCTGCTACCCATTCTTCGGGCATTATTTTTTCTATTGAATCACTAGAAAAATCCCCGCCATAAGCTTGTACTCGATTCATTCCATCCTCTAACTCACGTATCATTTCTTGAAACGTTTGTAGATCACTTTGGTTACTATTATAAGCTTCTAATTTTTCTAAAGTGTCACTAATTTCCTTTTGACTTTTTATAGACCCTTCCATGATCCCTGCTGATGATGGATATTGAATTGCGATGATGTCGCTAACAGACCCTACAGTTTGTCTTGCTTGGTCATTAGATAGATTAAATCCTTCACTATACCCATTAATTTTTTTCTTTACATCATCCAAGTAAATTCCATAAATTTTCGTATCAGCATCACTGTCAACAGTACTATTGAAATCATTAATACTTTTTTGAAATTGTTCTTTTAATAATTCCACTACTTCCATATACTTAAAAATAACACTTCCATGAACTGTAGATAAATAATTTTTAATATCAGAAGCAGCTTTCCCTTGAAAAGAGTTAATCTCTGTAAAATCAAGTATTTTTTGCATCAAACATTCAAATTGTAGATTCAACTCAGTGGCACTTGCTTGAAATCTATTTTGAAGTTCTTTTACTTCTTGTAACTCTATATTTTTATCCACGCTTCTCCCACCCTATTTTAATTTTTCATAGCATGATGAATTGAACCGATCCTTAATTGCTTCTCAAGTTGTTCGTCTTTTTCGACTATTTTCTCCCCAGTTTGTTGTATTTTATTTAAGTCATTTTCCAATATCTGTTCGTATTGCTGCACCTTTTGAGATAACTTTTCAATTGCTTCACAATACTGAATCAGCCTAGTCAAATTCGTACGACTCAATTGCATACCATTAAATTTAGTCTTACCTAAATCACTAGCCCCACTTTTCAAATCACTTACTTTCGCATCAAATACCCCTTTATTTAATTTAATTTCCCCCATTTATCATTTCCCCGCCTTCTGTACTTCTACTTGAATACTAGCGTCAACCATTGAAACACTTCTACTTAGAGAAAGAATACTAGACTCACATGCAGCGATTTCTCTTTCAAGCCGCCGTATAGCTTGATCGATGTCTTCTTGCACTCTCCCTAGTTCTCCAATAAACCTCCCTAAATTAGAAATGACTTGTTGTTCATACGTTTCTTTAAAAGTAGTTGCTCTTTGCCCTTTCCAACTACTCTCGTTTATTTCTAAAGACTTAAACTGCTCTTGATTTTGTTTAATTGCTTCAAGATTATTTACAAATTTCCCCTTAGCAGTTATTAGCCTTCGTAGTTTCATTTGTAATTCAGCCAATTGCCCTTGTTGATGACTTATACTACTTAATAAACCAGATTTTTGACTATTTAATTCCTCTATCCCCATGCAAATCCCCCCTTAAATAGTTGGCACTTTAATTCTAGTAGCAAAACGATTTTCAACAAAATACCCTTCAAATGGATTTAATTTTGTACTACTTAAATCTTTATTAGATACATCGAAGACCATTTGGCCTGATGATTTTCTAAGTAAAATAACATGAGATTGCGTTTTTATTGTTTTTGAAACTAAGTCGTATCGACTGTCAATTGAATCAACATCACAGCCAATTACGAAGTGGATGCCCATAAATGCACCATTTGTTATTAATTCCGCCAAACTATATATATCGCTATCTTCTAAATTACTTAAAATATCATTTACATCTGCGATTACGATTACAATCGGCTTAAATTTCTTAATAAATTCTGCCGGGTTCACTGTTTCACTTGATGCTTCCTGCTCTTCTTTAAACGCCGCTTCTCTCGATTTATAAGCATTTGTAACTTGTTTAATCGTTTTCTCAATTCCTGTTTTTTCAGCTACATATAAAGCAGCGCTCTCTCTATAGTTTGAGAAATTGCGTGTTCTTGTATCGATTAAGCCTAGGTCAAAGTGTCCACTTTCAGCTAATTGTTGAAGGAATTGATGAACTACATTTTCAACTTCATCTTTCTTAATTCCCCCTACAACAATATTAGCCGCTTCCGTTAAATCTAATTCGAGAGGCGTAACGCTTTCTGTTTCTACACCAAATGTTAGTTTGCCTGCTTCAATAATTTTTCTTGTTTCTGGCCATGCAATGAATTCTTTGTATTCCAGAACTTCAGGTACCATAGGGATTGCTTTCGGTCTTTCTCCATCCCAGAAGGAATCCATCTCTTTTCCTTCAGCTTGTATATTTTCGATTCGAGTAAGGACATCTTCTCCATTTGTCGGTAAAGCTGTTTGGAAGATTGTTGGTTCGTCAATTTTAACTAAACCACGACCTGCTAATTCTTCAATTTTTAACTCTGTTCTTCCTACAATAGCTCTAGATTCTGCCTCATCTATCATATATAGAGCAATTTGTAGTTTAATATTTGTATTTACTTGTACTCTCAATGCATTTTGACGTGTAGCCGTAAGCATTAAATGAATTCCTACTGCTGCCCCTTCACGTACAATTTGTGCAACAATGCGTTCAAAGTCTTCGACAAATCCAGCTTCTCTAACAGCATCATAGTTATCTAACGTAATTAATACTGTTGGTAATACTTCCTTACTAGCTCTCTCATACATTTCAAGACTCGCAACTCCATATTTACTTAGCAATTGCTTTCTATCTTTTAATAAGTCTTCTATGCGACGAAGAAACTTCTCGCATTTTTCAACTTGGTCTAATGTAATGATGTCCGCCACATGTGGTAATGATTTTAATGGCATTAAGCCATTTGTTCCGAAGTCTAATAAATACACATGCAAATGCTCCGGACTATGCTGACGAGCTACATCCATAATGACTGATTGTAAGAATGTTGATTTTCCGTAGCCTGGGCTTGAGAAGACCGCTACGTGTCCGTCTTTACTAATATCTAGTGTTAATGGTGTTTGTGATTGTAATTCAGGCTGATCTAGTAGACCAACTGTTGCTTTTAATGGTTTCTTTTCTTTCGTCCATGCTTCTTTGAACTGAATAGCGTGTAAGTCTTGTAAATATACGCTCTCTGGAAGTGGCGGTAACCACGGTCTAGCTAATGCTTCAATTTCATTTATTTCTGCGTAATCGTGAATGTAGTCAATAACAGCATCCAATTCAGATGGCACGCTTATTACTTCTTTACTGCTACCAAGTCCACTTAAGTCTTCACTTAATATTTCATATTGTCCTAAATCATTTATTGCATAAATTGTTGCGTCTAAATGTTCTTTATCCTCTTTGTTTTCTACATAGTCTGCTCCGCTCCAAGCTGATTGGAATAGTTCATAAATTTCATTATTCCCAACTTGTAAGTAAGCACGTCCTGGTAATGTAATTTCAGCAGCATCTGGTGTTTTTAAAATTTCATTACTATCTGACGTATTTTGAACTTTTAATGCTAGTTTGAATTTCGAGTTACTCCAAATTTGATCATCTACAACACCACTCGGTTTTTGCGTAGCTAATATTAAATGGATTCCGAGTGAACGACCGATACGCGCTGTTGAAACTAACTCTTTCATAAATTCTGGTTGTTCTGACTTCAGTTCCGCGAATTCATCACTAATTAAAAATAGATGTGGCATCGGTTCACTTACTAAGCCTTCTTTATACAATTTTTGATACTGATTAATATGGTTTACATCATTTTCCCCAAATAAGCGTTGTCTTTTTTGCAATTCAGCTTTAATTGATGCGAGCGCTCTCATACTTTGTGCTCCATCTAAGTTCGTAATTGTTCCTAATAAATGCGGTAAATTTTTGAATAAATTCGCCATACCGCCGCCTTTATAGTCAATTAGTAGAAAGGCTACTTCGTAAGGATGGAAATTGACCGCTAGAGATAATATATACGATTGTATAATTTCCGACTTACCTGAACCTGTTGTACCTGCTATTAACCCATGTGGTCCGTGTGCTTTTTCGTGTAAGTTTAAGTTTACGATATCTTCTTTACCACGTAATCCAAGTGGTACAGCTAAAGATTTATGCGCTGCATTTTTCTCCCAGCGACTTGTAATATTTAGTTCTTTTACTTTCTCAACACCGTACATTTCTAAAAATGTTACACTTTCTGGGATACTATTTTTTAAGTTTTGCAAATGATTTAACGGTGCTAACGCTCGTGAAACATCTTCTAAATTGAACCCTTTCGGTACGTGATTTAGTTTAAATTGACGGTTTACAAGCTCTCCCTGTTCTAAGATGATGTTCCCTTGTTTTGCATCTCTTATGTCTATTACCGTTTTCACATGCTCCGGTAAACTTTGCATAACATCTTGTACAAATACAAGTGATACACCTAATTGACTCGGATCATCATTAAAGAATTCCATAACAACATGGTCTAGTATTAGTTTTTCATCTGTAATGAGAACGACATAGTGCGGTGCAAAGTACATTTTTTCATTCGTTGAACTTTTTTCATCTAGTTTTAATTTTCGTTCTTTCAATATTTGATACAAACTATTTAACACTTGATCACGGCTACGATCATGGTACACAAATCCACGTACATTTATATCGCGAACACTTCCATGAGGTAACCAGCGCATCCAATCCCATTTTTCTTTTTCTTCTTCAGGAAAAATAGTAATAAACTGCAAGTCATAATAACTATGGAATAATGCGGTTTGTACAACTAATAATTGTAATTGCTCTAACACTAAAGAGCGTTGTCCAATATAGCCAACCGGTCCATTTATCAAATCTGTTACAACAGGTACATCTTCCAATGATAGATAACGCTGTCTTAGTTCACGTGCTATATCAATTAATTCATCTTTCGTTTGACTAAATTCTTCTTCATTAAATTGGATTTCAAAACTTGTATTAGCTTGTCCTGTCCCAACGCTAAATGTTAAGAAATCATGATGTAGCATTGTTTTTTCATATATACGTGGATTTACTTGCACAGCCATATTACGTATCACTTCAACATTTGGATTATGATATTGTAATGCATGACGTTGCTTTTCACTTTCTGCATGTAAATCTTTCGTTTTTTGTTTTATATACTCTCTATAACTTTTATCACGTTCCACAATGTCAATTTTATATTGCTTTAAATTTTTTATATAAGATGTGACAGAAACAATAATCGTTACTAATGTCATCGCAATCGATGCAATAATAAACATTCCATATTTCATAAAGATAGCAAGTAATACTGTTACGACAATCATGACAAGAGATGGTGCAATGATTCTTGCCAAATGCTCAGTCGGTTTTGACGGCATACTTGAAGGTTTTGCAATTGTCATTTTCTCTTCTGGTTCACGGTAAATAATACGTGGTGAACGATGATAGTCTGGATAACCACTTTGATAATTCGTTTCTGATTCTACTAAAATAGGTAACGTAGATTTAACATTCTCTTCTGAAGACAATACTTGAATATCTTCACTGCCTATCTCTACTAAAACACCATCAAAATATAATACGTCTCCTGCTTCTAACATAACGCTACCTTTTAACTTCGTATAATTATGAAATACATCCCCGTCATATACGTTCACTTTAAAAGAATCGTACAACGTTTCACGAGATAACATTAAATCCACATTCGTTCCGGTAATAGAAATATCATCATAACTGTTTTGACTCAATGTAAGAGAATGTTTCGTTCCGATATCAAACACTTTATTTGTACCAATAATAGATATAAAGATTTTCAAGCTCACATCTTTAGTTTTTCCAATCTCAAATTCCTTATTGAACTCTATTAATTGATTTTGTACCATCCAAGCATTTACTTCATTATTCCACTTTAACTCTACTTCTTGTTCTAAACTTGGATTCGTAATATCATTTGTCCACTCTTTTCCAATCGACACTATTGATTGCTCATTTGGATGTAATGTGCACTTATATATTTTGTCTCCATAAGTCAATACTAATAGTTGCTCCATCCGTGTTCACTGCTCCTTTTCAACTGTCTCATCAAGCGCTTACTCTTTTTTCTCTGTGTTCGACGAGTCTTTATCGTTTGATGCATCGCCATATTTCTTTTTATACTCATTTAATTGTTGCTCATATGTTTTTAACTTTTGATCACGCTCTTCACCTGATAAATCCGGATTATTTTTCAGTGATTCAATTTGTTTAACAAGGCCGTACATAATAAGCTGAGGATCATCAAGAGTTTTAGCTAAATCTAATGATTTATCAAAATCACCTTTTCCGTTATACATCCAATACAACAAATACTTTTCATCACTTTTCAAACTAATATTTTTCATAATTGATTTCTTTTGATCTTCGCCTAGTTTTTCAGCTGTAATGTATGCAAATGCTAACTCATATTTAGATGCAATCGGTAATGATTCAAATTCCTCTTCATTTAATTGCGTAATTACTTTGTCATAATCAGTTGCTATGAAACTCACATTTGCTTCTAATAATTTATTTTGATAAGGAAATTTTATAAAAGTGAAATATATTAAAGGAGCAGCTAAAATAACTGTCGCCGCTATGAAGGAAAAAGCTAAGTATTTAAATGATTTATAGCTCTTTTTAGGTACTAACTGCATATTTTTTTCTGTTTTTGTTTGTTCCTTCTCAAAGCTGTCATCAAGAAACTGCAGTAATGCATCTAAACTTTCCATTTGAGCAACTGTCTGTTCAAATGTTGTTTCTTTTGCATCTTTTAGTAACCCAGCATATAAATCATCAAAATTGTGCTTTTCGGAGAATAAAGCAATAATTAGACACTTGTATTGCGTTAAAAATTGCTCTTCTAACAACGGGGTTGGTGGAACAATATCTCGAATTCCTCTATGTATAATACTTGGCATTAAATTCGCATTAAAAACTATATTGTCTGGATGTAAAAAGAACGTAATTCGTTTATTTAAATATTTACGAAATTGCGCAACATTTCGAAGCAGTCTCAATTTCTCATTTCTTCCAAAACGGCCAAGGTCGTCCCACTTATATAATTTTTTGTCGACTTGAAATAGAAACGTAAACATATCATCCATTTCTTCTATCGTTAATGGTACAAAGTCAGATGATGCGCCCGTAATTATATCGAATTGACGGAAGTCTTTTATACGTGTTTGAGATTTTGTCATCTCCAATTTCCAATTTTCTTTTTCTATTTGAAATTGATAGTTCATTGCATCAATTTGAATTGTTTTTTCCGTCATGTTTATCCTCTTCTCCTTTTCTTTATAACCAGTAATAACTTATTTTCAAAAAACTACAAGTAAGAAATATTCTTTATAAAACTTGTAAAATATCTCCGTCTGTTATTTGGTGATCAATTAAACGATCATTATCTGTTAAAACAATTGACTTATTTTTCACTTTCATTACAAAATGTGAACCTTCATGATTATCAATCTTTAACGTATCTAATAAGTTTTTCAATAAATATTTAATAGATTGATGATTCGGAATACGCAAATCATATGTATTTCCATTCCATTTACTAAAATCTACCGTTACATTAATATGCGTTTGTATTGCCATTACTTTACCTCCAACTTTTCCGAAGAACCGTATAAATACCGATGCAAATAAGTAAAACACTGCCGCCTAACAATATGATTATTGTTGTACTGATTGGCTTTTCATTCATTGTTTGATTACTCGCTACTTCATCAGCGCTTTTTCTTACAACGTATTCACTGCTAAATAAACTATTTTTCGTATCTTTAACACGAGTATTTTCTTTTTGTTTTATAAAAAGAGAATCTCTTAAGGATTCCATCTCTTTTTGTTCTTTCTTTTTCTTTTTTTGAATTTCTTCTTCTATATCTTTATTAAATAACTCAATTGATGCTTTATCTAATTCTGTTTCCTTATGTTCCTTTTTATTTTTTTCTTGGTCTTTATCTTCAAAGCGGTCTACTTTAAACTGAATCTTTCCATCATCACCAAGATAACTGTCCGCCGCGCTCCTAATCGGTAGCGCGACAAACAGTAAAAGGAAACAAATAAATGATAACTTAACCACTATGCTCCATTGTTTGATCATTTACTTCTTTTTCCTCCCATTTCTTGTGCCATACAAATAGATTACTAACTAATCCTATAATGGCAATTACAAACAATACGATAAAAATAACTTTTCCTGTATCTTTACCGCTAATAAAATCATTTAGAAAACCTTCTATATATTGAAGCGGTGAAAATTGACGCAATTTACCTACAGAAGACATTTGGTCTACTTTACTTCCAACTGCTTCAGTTAAAAATAGATACATACTTAAAAATACTAATAAGATAAACATCCCTACCATTTTTATTTGTCGTAGTAAGTATGTTGAAACTAATACGAACGCCATCATAATGATTGTGATAAACGCAATCCATAGTAAACTTTGATCCTGACTGAATTTTAAAAGACGGCCTGAGATGACTCCTATACTGATTCCTTCCACAATCGATATCCCAAATACTACTACTGTAGTTGGTACATTCATATCAATTAAAGAGAATCTCTCTTCAAAATGATCTGATTGCGCTCGTTTCTTTTCTTGATTCGCAATTGCATATGCCGTAAATAACGCAACAATGAAACAAGTTAATACGATTAAGTATGGTGTAAAAGCATTACCAGCTACAATTACCCCATCATTTTGTTTCTGAACTGGACTAGATAAAAACTCATATAGCATCTCATTTTGACGATCTCCAATACGACTATTCGCCAAAATCTTCGTAAAGTTTTTCGAGAATGCTTTATCATCTTCCATTTTCTTCGTAAAATCATTTAATAAAGAATCTGCTTTCGAAACAATTGTCGTTCCGCTGTCTTGAATTTCTTTTGCTTGTCCATTAATTTGGTCAAATGTTTTATACACATCATCTGATGTCGCTAAACTATGCTTTGAACTCTCTACTAATGACTGAGTTTGCATCGTTAAAGATTTAATACCAGAGTCTAACGATAGTACAGCTGTTTGTTCACCTGCATTATTAGTCGTTAATACTTGTTGTTCTTCAGCTAACTTTAAGCTACTCTCACGCCATTTCGCTAAACCTTTTACATACTCTCCTAAATTTTGATTCATACTAGTTGCTTGCTGCATCGTTTCATTTAATTTCTCTGCTAATAGCATTGAATTTTGATCTGCACTAGTAATGAGCTGTTGGTAAGAGTCTATTTTTTGTTTTAAACCTGTCATATCTTGCTTTATTTCACTCGTAATACTAGCTGAAACAAGATTTGAAATTAAGTCAATTAAGCTTTGTTTATTTAATACGTAATACAAAGATTGTTCAGTTGCAATTGCATCTAAACTTCCCTCTTCTAGCTTAGGACCTACATCTTTCGTTCTTAAATCAATCCCATAATACATTTCGTAAAGGCTCATTAAACCTTGATAACTTTCAACTGTATCTACTGCTTCTTTTATTAATACATTAGATATATTTTTTGTTAATACTTCTGTTTTTTGATGTACAACTTGATTCGTTGTACTTTCAATAACTTTACCGTTATCTGTTCCTGTTTCGCCTCCTGGATTTCCTCCGGTTCCGTTATCTGTCCCCGTTCCGCCTCCTGGGTTTCCTCCTGTTCCGTTATCTCCTCCTGTTTCTCCTCCGGTTTCGTCCTCTGTTCCCGTTCCGCCTCCTGGGCTTCCTCCGGTTCCGTTATCTTTCCCTGTTGTGTTTTCCATTTTTTTAATAATAGGCGTTTTAGCATTGTGTACTAACGGCATTATGCCATACTGTGATTTATGAACCACATTTTCCACCTTGCTATTTTCCGTTTGTGTTCCTTTATCCTCTTTATTAGGTTCTTCTTTTTCAGAACTAGTTTCTTTTTTATGAGTCCCGCTCAATTCCCACTGCCACGTTACAGGAGAGAAAACATCTATATTGATGTTTGGATCTTTTAACTTTACATGCAAGCTAATCTTTATATCCCCTTCATTACGAGGAGCTATTGTAATTTCTCCTGCTTCGCTTTGAAGAAAGTCACTTGTACGATCCACACCATCAATATGTAACGCTTCTGTACTTCCATCTAGTTTAAATTCTTCTGGAATATTTATCTTCAAAGTTTGTGAAGATTCCATTTTAATTACTTTCGCAGTATCACTAAATGTAATTCCCTCTGTATAAAGTTTATCCTTTACTTCTTTAATAGCGCTTCCTAAAGATATTTTATTTACAGGATCATAATAAAAATTATTTTCTTTATTATATTTTTTTGTAAATTGAATTACATTTTGCAGTTGTAATTTCGTTGTATCTGGCAAATCACTTTGACCGATTTCTTCCATGTTTAAACTCGGTAATTTCGCAATTAAATTTTCGATTTGTTTCTTTATTCGAACATCTGGTTGCTTCATTAATGTATTTATAAAGATTTCTTGCTTTCCATCATTCGACATAGATTGCTTTAACTTTTTAATTACCGTCTCTTGAATATCACTTTCTAACTTTCCTGCAAGTTCTGTATCATATTCTGACACTTGTTTTTTTACATCTGTTAAATACTTTTGAATTGTTGAAGCATCAGCTAAAATATTAGGATCTTTCTCTGAAAGCGTAAACTGATTTGCGATAATTTTATTCGCAGATTCTAATGCACTTAACTGTTTTAAAACATCGCCTGAATTCATATCACTCATATACTGATTAAATTGATTTGTAAAATTATTCGCTAACAGATTATTATCCGTTTGTATTTTTTGAAAGTTATTAAATCCTTCTAAATACGTATTATTAGATTTATTCCCTTCATCTAAAGCTTGTCCAAACCCTTTTAAAACATCTTGGAATCCTTTAAAACTATTAACAGAAATACCAGTGTAATCTTGTACCGTTTTAAATTGGTTTGTGTAATTTGCCAACGGGCTATGTACATCTTTTTTATACATAGTCGTTTGATTGGTTCCTTTTTCAATTATTTTACCTATATTATCTTGTGCACCTTGCAACTTACCGATAACACTTGCAAAATAAACATCGATGATTTGCTTATTAAAATCTTCTAAAATAGCAGAAGCTGTATTTTCTGCCTCAGCTTTCAAATCTTTATTCCCAGTTGCATTTACTTTGTAATTTAAAGTTAATTTCTCCGGAAGTTCTGAATCAATTGCAACAGCCTTTCTAGAAAAATCGTTAGGTATTACAATCATCATATTGTAATTATTATTTTTCAAACCACTTTCTGCTACACCACGACTTACTACGTACCATTCTTGTTTCGTATTTTTATTTACATTTTTAACAAATTGATCTCCAAACGCTATTTTATTACCTTCAAATACAGTACCTTGATCTTCATTTACCAATGCAACTGTCATTTTTTGCGTAGTATTCTCATTTGCTTTCTTAACATTTTGATTTAACGCTAAATAGGAGACCCCTGTTGATAACACAAGAGCTAAAATAATAAACAACAAGATGCTCCACTTGAACTTTTTCACTACTTATCACTCCTGCGACTGCGAGTCTATTAAGTTAAAGACTTCGTATCTTACTCTAGTTTTAAAGTAATTTAGCCATACAACGTATGGTTGCATGGCTAAATTATATAGTTCTTTTTATCTGTCTTATTGTAGACCGAAATTACGAGAAAGATCTTCGTCATGTCTTGCAACAGCTTCTGCAGTTTTATTAAGCTGCATATTAATTTCTTGTAATAACTCTGCGAAGTTTTGTACTTTTGGCTTTAATTGATTGAACTGTTGATCAAAACCTTCGAAAGCACGACCTTCCCATTCTCCTCTTAATTCATTTTGTAAGTTTTGTAGTTGACGTAAAATGTCCTCAATTTGATTTGCACCTTGTCCATATCGAGTCGCTTTCGATTTAAGCTCCTCTGGTGACATGCGAATTTGTCCTGCCATGAATAAATCCCCCTTAAAATTTAAAAATAGTAAAATTAACCAAAAATCAATTCTACAAATTGATTATATCAATAATTTAAAAATTTCTAAACAAAAAAATGATATTTTTCCAAATTTTATCTTTTACTATAATAACATTATATTATATAATACTAATTTATTTATTTTTAAGCATACTCTATAAATTTAAAGAAAACCTTTTACTTTATATATCTTTAAGGACTTATCCATTTTTAATTTCAGCAATAAAGTGTTCACTAAATCATTATTTTGTCCTATCTCATTTATGTAAGTTGATTCTATTTGTAATGCCGGATACACCATTTACAAATACGCAACATATTCTCTTTCTCTTTTTATTTTTCTCACTTCAAAGTCATAATTACCTGTCTTTCAACAAAACCAAACTCTTCGTACATCTCTTTCGCAAAATTCCCAGCAAATACATTCAAACGAATTTCTGAATAATTCTTTTGTAATTCCTTAATACCAGCCCACATTAACTTTCTTGACAACCCTTTCCCGCGGTACTCTGGAAAAACATACAATTCGTATATAAACCCTAGTTTTTCAAGAGAAAAATAGTCCGTATTTTCCCCTATTAATATCCACCCCATTACATTGTTTTCTTCTTTAACGACTAAATAATATGCTCCCCTTTCTACAATCGGCCTTGTAATTTCAATTGCTTTCTCTGTACTTAACTGACAATTCCCTCTTGTCCCTTCAAAAAGTGATTGAGCTGCATACTGTAAGATTTCATTCGTTTCTTCTCGATTCGCCTTTTCTATCATTTTTCACAACTCTCCTCTTTAATAGGCATTAATATTGCTCGTTCAAGTTCCTCCGACTCAATTACAATTGCCATCAATCCCTTTTCCGTACTCGTTTCATGAGATTCGTCCTTCTCCCAAAACACAGCTTGTCCCGCCTTCACCTTCACTTTTTCTTTATCTGCTCCGCATATATATCCTTCTCCGTCCACAATAAGAAGCAGCTGTGATACAACTGCTTCATGATATCCAATTATTCCATTCTCTCATAAATGCATAGCACCGATATGTACATTTCCTTTATAGTTTAATATTTTTGACATTATGAAATTAGATTGAAATGCTGAGATTTTCTTTCCCACTTTTTCACTAAAATCAAAAATTTTCATTACTAATCCTCCCTATACGTATAAAACCATCCTTACTGTCTGCATCATATGTCCTTCAAAATCTTCTTCAAATTCCTCTAATTGTGCAAAACCTTTCGCTTCATAAAAACGTTTTCCTTTTTCATTCGCTGCTTCTACATGAATGTATAGTTTCCGAA
Organism: Bacillus sp. BB081; assembly: GCF_008368895.1. Taxonomy (NCBI): domain Bacteria; kingdom Bacillati; phylum Bacillota; class Bacilli; order Caryophanales; family Bacillaceae; genus Bacillus; species Bacillus sp. BB081. The sequence goes on along the minus strand of NZ_QOZX01000103.1, from coordinate 6,575 downwards.
TTCCTTTTAATTCCGTTAACCCTTTTTGTAATAAAGCACTTCCTACCCCTTTCCCTTGCTGATCTGGTAACAAATAAATCGCTCCTAATTCTGCTTCGTTTTGCAATCTAACAGGTGAAAAATTCGCAAAGCCAATTACTTCTCCCTCTTCTTCCGCAACAAATAAATGTGTATTTTCAAGACGATATTTCATTTTTTCATCAGAATAGGCCTCGTCTAAAAATCTGTCTTGAATCTCTCTCGGAATAATGCTTTCGTATGTATCATGCCAAGCAACTTTCGCTACTGATTGTACCGCATGGATATCTTCTTGCTTCATTTCTCTAATTACATATGTCATCTCGTTGTCTCCATTCTCTTAAAATTATATTCTGCTAATATACTAGAAGAAATGGCAAAACCTTTTTCATAATTCACCTTAATTAATTTTAATTTCTCAATTGAAGCTGTTGCATAATCAAATTTTTCATAAATATATTCCATTGCAATTAAAAACTGATTTGCATGTAACTTATTTGCAATCGTACAATGCGGAACCCATTTTCCTGGCACATAATATGAATTTAAATTATCATGAAAAGTTTTAAAATTATCATGGTAATAATGATGAAGTTTTAACAATTCATCTGTAATGGTCGGTGCTAAAAAGATCGTTCCATTAGTAGGAAAAGTTCCAACAGAAGGAAAATTTATTGCAGCCATATTTTCTTGAACAGATACAAACTCCTCTAGTTTCTTAGTATATAAGTTAACATCTACCTCATTGTAATCAGCTAATGTAATATGAGGTTCTACTCCTGCTAATTGATTTGTGCCAATGATATTTGTTATTTCATTTTGCAATTCTATAATTTTATTAGTAAACACACGATCAAATGTAGCAATAATAGCGTACATACTTCCTCACCCCTTCGTTACATATAACGCTTCCCATTCTTCACGAATCATTCCCATTCGAATAGAATCATAGTACGTTCCATTATAATAACGGCATTTGCGCATTCTACCTTCTAAACTCATTCCTATTTTCTCAGCTACTTTCATCATTCGTTCATTACCAGACCAAGTCGTGATTCCTACTCTACCAATCTCCATCTCTTCAAATAGTAAATCTCGATATAATGTTAACGCCTCTGTACCATAACCACCATTCCAGTAATTTGGATTATAAATAACAAGCCCCATCTCTAACCAACGCGTCGGTTTATATTCCCAATAAAACCCGATTGTCCCTATAATTTGACCATTATTTTCTATAATTAAATTGGATAGAGGTTCCTCTTTTAAACGAGTTTTCATCTTCTCTTTATAAGACGAGTATTCTTGCATTGAAAACGGAAAATACGGTGCATCCCATTTTTTCCATTCTGGATTTTCTTCTTTAAATACAAGATCCCATAATGTTTTTATATCTGATTCTTCAATTGCACGAATTGTAACTTTATCCCCTTTTACTCTTACGTTTTGCATAATTTCCTCCTACACCCCTCTTTATTTCATATATAATTATAATATTTTTTCAGAAAAATCAAAACAGATATCGTTTATTATATTGTATAATTTTGTTATAAGATACCAATTATTCATGTGGAAAGCTGGTGATTCAATGAATAATCGATTTAGTATTACTTTATTTCTCACTATTATTACAACAAATATTATTCTCTATTTCTTCTTACCATTACGTATTGTTACGAAATGGGACTTCAATGGAACGCCTACATCAACAATGGATAAAAGCATTTTTGTTATCGTAAATATAATTATATGTACCTTCTTATTCTTATTCTTTTTATTTTTAGCTTTATCTAAAGCAGCGAGTAACCAGAAATTTCTCCTTTGGATTGGCAACACAATTTTACTATTTTTATTTTTTGTCGATATTGTCATTGCTCTCATCGCTCTTGGCTTCACTCTTCCTTTTGATCATTTCATATTTTTAGCATTAGGGCTTTTATTTATAGTAATAGGCTATTTCAGTTCCAAAATTGATACGAGTAAATCAACGGTTTCATTGGAATGGAATGATAAACACCTTGAAAAAAGAGCTTCAAATATTTGTAGTATTTCAATGGTAATAGCAGGTATTTTCCTAGCCGGGCTTCCATTTATCGTTCCTGTTCCGTATAGAGGTTATGCTATAATCGCAATTATTTTAGGAATGACGCTTGCCATTTTACCGAGTACGATTTACTTACTTATGAAAGACAGCAAGCAATCTACTCATTTAAAAAGGTAATAAAAAAATAGGTTCTATATATTATGTCATATAGAACCTATCCTTCTTTATAATTCTTTATAAAAAGAAAAACTTACCTTATCATAACCTTCTCTTTCATAAAAGCGGTGAGCATCTAATCTAGGAAATGCTGATGTAAGAGCGATGGACTCACATTCGTTTTCTTTTCCCCAGTTCTCTATATATGAGAGTAATACATTCCCATACCCTTTTGAACGATGTGCTTCTGCTGTTACAAGATCATATACGAAAACATGTTTCTCATTATAAAAATTCGTACAAATCGCTACACCGGCTAGACTCACAACTTCATCCCCTTCATTACGTAACGAAAACAGTTTATAATTTTCTTCTTTCATTTTTTGAAATAAAGAACTTACTTCTTCTTTTGAAAGTTTTGTTCTTAACTGTTGTAATACAGGAAATACGTCATGTAAATCCGCTTCTGTTACTACTTCTCTAATATTCATTTTGATTCTCCCCTTACTATTTATAAAATTTTCTAAATGTTATATCATCATTATAGAAAGCCACTGTCCTTAGCTTAAGTGACAGTTTTATTCTTTTTTATAAGGCCAGTATGAAAAGGAGCGTCTACGAATGGATCTGACTATCCCATTAGTATTACAAAGTAAAACACCCCTTTACTTACAAATTTATGAATATATGAAACGCGAAATCTCTCATGGGTCACTACGTGCCGGTACACGCCTTCCTTCTCACAGAAATTTAGCTATGCAACTTAATGTGAGCCGTATTACAGTGGAATCTGCTTATCAACAATTACTAGCTGAAGGGTATGTAGAAAGCAAACCGAAACGTGGGATTTTTGTTGCAGAAGTTGATATTGATATCATTCAAAAGAAACAGCAAATTGCGTCAAACAGTGCTAACAATAAAGAAAACGAACAATATGATTATGATTGTAGTCAAGGACTTATTGATCAAAAAGCTTTTCCGATAACAAACTGGAAAAGAGCAATACACGAAACTTTATTTCAGTATGAAAATGAATTATTTGCTAAGGAAGATCCACAAGGTGAGCTCGTTCTACGAGAACATATTTCAAAGTATTTATATCATGCTCGCGGGGTACATTCTTCACCTGATCAAATTATTATCGGAGCAGGTACGCAGCCTCTTCTTTGGCTACTACTTCAGCTGCTTGGTTCAAAAAAGGAATTCGGAATCGAAAACCCTGGATTTCACCGTATTCCTGCTATGATTCAAAGTTCTGGTCTTACCGTTCACCCTATCCCTTTAGATGATAAAGGGATTCATATTTCCGCTTTACGTGAATCGGGTTGCAATGTAGCGTATGTCACTCCATCTCACCAATTTCCACTTGGAATCATTATGCCGTTATCTAGAAGACTCGAGTTATTAAAATGGGCGAATGATTGTAAGGGCTATATTATTGAAGATGATTACGACGGGGAATTCCGTTATATAGGAAAACCTATTCCTTCTTTACAAGGACTAGATGCAAATGAACATGTTATTTATATGGGAACTTTCTCGAAATCTTTTTTACCTTCTTTACGAATGGGATATATTGTTTTACCACCTCATCTGTTAAGAGCCTATGAAGAGCTTGGGGGTATGTTTAAACAAACTGTTTCTACGCTGCAGCAACTTACCTTTGCCACCTTTATTCAAAATGGTGATTGGGAACGTCATATTAACCGAAGTCGGACGTTATATAAAAGAAAACATATTTCTTTAATTAAATCTATTACAAACGAGATGGGAAATAACGTTCATATACTCGGTGAACAATCCGGACTTCATATTGTACTTCACGTTCATAACGGGATGAATGAACAAGAACTTATTCATGCAGCCGCAAAAGAACGTATTAAGTTATACCCTCTCTCCACATACGATTCTGTTCATAATGTAATGGATGAGTCGTATGTATTGCTCGGTTTTGGCAGTATTCCAGAGGATCGTATCGAAACCGTTGTCCAATTATTGAAAAAGGCCTGGTTCGCTAAATAAAAATAGCTCCACGCAAGTTATACTTACGTGGAGCTATTTTTATTCACTATTTTTCTGATCTCGCAGTCCTTCCCGGACGCTTAACACCAGTTGTTTCTGTTGAATAGGAAGCTTCAATGATAGCAGTTGGATCTACAGAGAGAACGAGATCTTTCATTTTCGGATAAATGAAACGGTTTGTAATACAATAAATGATTCTCTTATGTTCTCCTAAAAAACCACCTTCTCCATGTAGATACGTAACGGATAATTGCAATTCTTTCATAAGTAGATCGCCTATTTCTTTATTTTTACCAGAAATAATCATAACGCTCTTTCCTTGATTAATACCATCTAATATGAAATCAATCATCTTCGTAACAATATAGAAAATTGCTAATGAGAACATCGCTTGTTCAATTGAAAATAAAATGGCAACAAAAATGAAAATAACCGCATTTACAGCAAGTAAAAATGTACTAATCGGCACTTTAAAATGTTTATTCATCCAAACAGCTAACATTTCTGATCCATCAATTGCTCCGCCCATTTTTACTACAATCCCTACTCCCACACCAAATAGAACTCCTCCATAAAGAACAATTAACAATTCAGAAGTTGTAATTGCTGGAAACGGTTTTAAATAAATCAATCCGAGTGTTGTAACAACATTTGCATAGGATGTACGGATAAAGAACTTCTTTCCCATTACTTTTGCAGTAAATAATAAAATCGGGATATTAATTCCTAAGAACACTCCATAAAGCGGCAATCCTGCAACTTTATTCGCCATAATAGCAATGGCCGTTACTCCGCCATCTACTAATCCATTAGGTGCTAAAATAAGTTCTAATGAACCCGCTACAATAATTGAGCCAATTGTTAATAATACGTATTCAAATACTTTCTTCATTCATTACCCCCAAAACTTATATATTTTCTTAGTATTATTTTAACGTAATTTTACTACTAATTCAAAGATATGAGTTTATATACACAAAAGTTTCACCTTTACAGTGATTTTTTATGTAATTTATTTATAGAAACACACTTACATATTACAGTAAGTGTGCTCCAAACATTTATTTAAGTTTTAAGTATGAATTCATCTTCATTTTAAATATTTCATCAACTGCCCTATTATACCCACCAGCATTTCGAAGTGACTCTCCAACTTTACGACTATTTTCCTTAAACGTCACATCATCTATAACTTTTTCTACAGTCTCACGTAACAATTCAGAAGTTAATTCTTTACGATTAAGCCTTATTCCAGCCCCTACTTCGGTCACTCGTTTCGCAACTAAAGGCTGATCTCCTGTTACCGGAATTACAACTAACGGGACACCATAATATAACGCTTCACTCGAACTATTCATACCACCATGTGTCACGAATACATCAGCATACTGTAATACTTCTAATTGCGGCACATAATTATACAACTTAAAATTATTCGGAATGTGTTCAAATTGATTTATATTTATTTTCTTACCAACAACTAATACGACTGTCGCTTCTACATCTTTAAACGCTTCAAAACATTTTTCATATAGTTCAGGTTGTTCATTAAAAACTGTTCCCATAGAAATGAAAATCAATTTTTCATCTTTTAAATCTTCCATAGAAAAGCTGTCTACTTCTTTTCGAGTAGCAATTGATGGGCCGACAAACTTATACGATTCATCGAATACATCTGAACGCGGCTGGTATTCTTTTGAAGTATATACAATAGTAATATCACCAGGATGATTCATAATATCATACATACTATTACATTTCATTCCATACTGCCTATTCCATTTTTCCATTCCCGCTAAACAAGATTGATATAATGGATTCGTTTCATCTACTTGTCTTGATTCTTGTTCATCATTAAAAGTAATGTACTGATTAAAAGCAAATGTTGTACAAGAAGAAACGCTAGGTAATTTTAAAACATTGGCTATAATACGTCCTACGGGAAAATGATTATCGTATATCAAGTAATCGTACTTTTCCCCTTTTGTTTCTTCTACAATTTGAGTCACAATACGCTCTGATGCCTCAATCATATGAGATAGCATCGTCAAAGGACTCCCACCTTCATTTACTCGTTCCATAATATTAATTTGAGAGAGGAAATTCTCAAACACTCGGAATTCTGCACCTGTTGCTTCAATCTTCTTTCTATAATCTTCAATACAATACGAAACAACTGTCTCCCCTCGCCGAATTAACTGACTTACAATAGCTAAAGTCGGATTTATATGACCTTCTCCAGGAAAATTTATTACGAGTACATTTGCCATCATATTCTCTCCTATCTAACAATATTAATAGTTAATTATATTAATTAATTTAAAACTATTATAAA
>NZ_QOZX01000102.1:0-9852 GCF_008368895.1 Bacillus sp. BB081 | reverse complement strand
CTTGCCAACCACCGTGTCCGTCCGGCCAACCACCGTGTCCGCCTTGCCACCAGCCTGCATAGCCTTGTCTCTGTGAGTTCATTCCTTCGCATCCCTTCTTATTAAAAATTCAAATACTGTAACTGGGTATTCTCTAAATATAATTATGTATCCCAAAAATAAATGTATCCGCAAACATCTCGATTATCGGTAAAGTAATTATTTAATGGAAAAAACATTTATCATTGCAAATCTAAGCTCATAACACGATTTGCACAAGAGAATAACCATACAATGTTATCCCTCCTTTAAAAACCTATTTAAGAAAAACTTAAGAAATTCACTTCTAAATTCATAAGAATTTTTTTCTATACTGAATCATGTAAATGAACAAAAGGAGAAACAATCATGAAAAAATTTATACTTTGCATAATAGGAATAGGTCTCCTTATATACTTACTACCTTTCATGTTACGTGGGGATTTGGACAGATTTAATCCGATTGCTGAAGAGAAAAATGTATATGCCGTTGCGGAAGGATATGGTGTTCCGGATTACCATACGAACGGTAGAGCTATGTACTCGTTAAAAGGCATTGATGAATCTGGAAATGAAGAAGAGTATACAGTAGGAACGAATACTCCTAATGATTTCATAAGAAAAACTTACTTGAGAATTCATGTGAAAGGTAGGTATGTTTACTCGTACGAGGCTATTTCTGAAAAGGATATTCCGGAGAAAATAAGAAAACAAGTAGAAGATAGTATATAAACAAAGAGCCCGCTCATATGAGTGGGCTCTTTGTTTCCAGTTTTTCTCTCTCTTACCTACTCTACCGTTGGGCTATCGCTTGAGGAAGGAGAGTTCTTTCTGTAAATTTATTAAATTAATTATCACTGTTTTAATAGCCATTCTTCCATTACTTTCACTGTTTCATCTCGTTGTGCTTTTGGCGTAATTAAGCTCGCATTATCACCTTTTTGCTCACCGTACATGCCAAAATGAGCATGGTTTCCGCCCTTTATCATGTGCATAGTAGTATTCTTTGACATTAACTTTTTATTGTTCTCTATTTTTTCTACAGTTGCTAAAGCATCTACTTCCCCATAAATTGATAACATCGGAATCGATTTCGTAGAGAAGTCATCTGCAGGATACGAACCTAAGAAAATGATCCCGTCTATCTTGTCTTCATGTTGAAAAGCATACTTAGAAATCATAGCTCCCCCCATTGAATGCCCCGCAACATACCACTTCTGAACTTCAGGATACTGTTCTATTACACTGTCTACTGCATTGATTCCAAATATCGCTAAATTTAATGGCAACTGAGGCATTGCTACAAAATGTCCATCTTTTGCAAGAGCTTCTCCTAAGTAACTATAAGCCTCAGCTTCTACTTTAGCTCCTTGATAAAAAATAACCCCTATTTTAGCATCTTTCTCTCCAAAAACGATATTATCTTCATCTTTTTTATCATCCACTAACGACAAAGCCTCTTTCGTTGGTTTATAAGTAAACTGAGACCAAGTCAAAAACGTAATACTTCCTATAATTAAAATAGCTAGTAAAGAATACAGCGTAATTTTTATCCATTTCTTCACAAAGATGACCTCCCTATGATGTGTATATTCTATATTTCAGATTATCATTCATACACATAAAAACTCGAGCATTTTTATTATGCTCAAGTTTTTATTTACGTCTTTAATTTATACTATAAATTGTCCAAGATAAATATGTAGCAAATGCGGCCCATAAAAAATATGGAATTAGCAACCATGTCGATACTTTAGATAATTTGGAAGAAACCGCTATGAGAAGTAATGTAGTAATAGCGACTAGTAAACAATCTACTGTTGCTAAAAACAAATTTTTTTGGCTAAATTGAAAGTAGCTGAACGCTTGATTGCACATATAATTTAAAAGGAATATAAACCAAAATGTTTTTGGTTTATATCCATAGTTGTTGTAAATAATTGCAACTGATAATGCAATAAGTCCATATAATACAGCCCAAATCATTCCGATTGTCATACCAGAAGGTGTCCAAGACGGTTTTTCTAGCGCATCGTACCACATACGATCAATAGGAAATAAAATACTAGAAACATAAAACAAACCATATGTTAGTAAAAATACTATGATACTAGATTTTTTCATAAACATTCTCCTTTTTACTAGAAGATTATAGAAACTTTATATGATTAGTATGTCCTCGTAATGGATAAATTTCTAATATTTAAATTTCAAATCCATATTGTTTAATCTATTTTATACGAACTCTTTCATACTTTTATATGCAAAAAGTGCTCTCTCCCGTGCTACCTTATGATCAACAACTGGCAAAGGATATGTATGACCAAGCTTTATATTGGCCTTTTCTAAAATATGCTCAGGTGCTTCCCATGGTTTATGTATATATTTATTCGGTATATCGCTTAATTCTGGTACCCATTTTCTTATATACTCGCCATTTTTATCAAACTTTTCCCCTTGTGTGATCGGGTTAAAAATACGAAAGTATGGTGATGCATCCGCTCCACTTCCAGCAACCCATTGCCACCCCATTGTATTATTTGCAATATCAGCATCTAATAGTGTATCCATAAACCATTTTGCCCCTTCTTGCCACGGAATTAACAAATGCTTTACAAGAAAAGAGGCCACAGCCATTCTTGCTCGGTTATGCATAAAACCTGTTTGCCACAGTTCCCGCATTCCCGCATCAATAAACGGATAACCAGTTTCACCTTTCTGCCATACTCTTAATAGCTCCTCTTCATTATTCCACGGAAAATGTTCAAAGTTCTTATTAAGAGGTTTATATACTGTAAATGGATAATGATATAGCAAGTAATAAGAAAACTCCCGCCAAATTAATTGACGTATAAAACTATTCACTTGTTTTTCAAAAAGACTACATTGGCTTTCGGTACTTTTATTTATTAAGTAATGATATATTAGCTTTACTGATATTTGACCAAATGAAAGATAAGGTGCCAACATCGAATGAGCATTTTGATTTGGAAAATCTCTTCCTTCACTATAAGAGGCCAGTTCGCTAGAGAAAAATTTCTTAAATGTTTTGTATGCCCCTTCTTCTGTAGGCTCCCATATTGATTCAATATGAGATGTCCACGGTATAGTTGGCAGCAAGTGTAATTCTGAAACAGATAAGCTTGCTGGTAGAGAGCTTCCTCCCTTTATACGCTGCGCTTTACTAATAGGCTTAGATATTACCTGCTTTTGAAATGCATTGTAAAAAGGCGTAAACACCTTATATTCAGTATTATCTTTCTTTTTAATAATCCACGGTTCTAATAATAAATGTGAATTAAATTCCTTACAGATAATACCTTTATCTTCTAACATCATTTTCATTTTTTGATTAGATTGTAATCTGTCCGGATCATAACAAATATTCCAATATACAGCCGTTATATTTAATTGCTCTATGAGAGAAAGTATTTCTTCCTGCGTATTTCCTTTACGAATTATTAAAGTAGAGCCAAGTGCCTCAAGTTGCTTCTTTACATCTATTATTGCATGGTGTAACCACCACTTTGATGCCTCCCCCATTGAAAAAGCTTCATCTTGTACATATACTGGAAGGACCTCACCAAACTGAGCAGCCTCAAATAAAGCTGGGTTATCATATAAACGAAAATCTTTTTGAAACATAACGATAATTTTATTTTGCATGACTACCCCTTCTGATTCTTAAAACATAATAAATTTTATTATACAACAGCAATTTATACATAAGAATTAATTTGTCTTTAATAAATTAGTTAACTTGTTCAACTACTTTATTAGCAGAAACTTTAACAACCGTTTCTTTTCCACCTGTTCTATCAATCATGAAACCATGAACTTTAACATCAGAAGGTACTAATGGATGATGACAAATCATATCTATACTCTTCTCAATATTTTCACTAACATTTTCTTTTCCACTTAGCCATTCATCAAGGCTACCACTTGAAAATTCAGGCATGCAATTTTCAAAGAGATAGTCTAGTTCCCTGTTATTTTTTATGGAATCACGTTGAATTTGTAGATTAACTACATCTGTTTCTTTATCCTCTATTCCGACAACAAGAATTTCTTCCACATTCTCTTGATAAATAGCAATAATAATAGATCTCATTATATCTCCATAAGGATGTACAATTACAGAATCGTAGCTGTGTATAGTCAACACGTGTTCTCGTTGAATGTTAGTTACTTGTTGGATAATCGGCTCTATTCCGTGTTCAATGTCTGTTAATAATAATACTTTTTTATTCTTTGAATTCATATGGAGCACTCCTTCTTCATTATTGTATTTATGAAACTTTTAAACTAGTAACGATAGTTGATTATTCATTACATGATTGTTACCAGTTTTTCCATTGTCCTTCTGGATCAACACTTGCAAGTCTAACCCATCCATTTTGAACTTTTTCTCGAAATGCGAAATCATCATTTAGCAAACGTTCTATATATTCAATAGGCGCTTGAATTACAATTAGTAAACGAAGTGGTGAATGATACGTCTCACTATCTGACTGCATAACGGATTGCCAAGGTAAGCCTGGCAACAAGTCACTTGCATTCCCTTGCATAACACCGAGACCTGCCGTTACTGTTTGGGTTGTTTTGTTTCCACTACCATAATAATGTGGAGCTACAGTTGAAGCGTAATATTGTAAATTTATCCACTGAGCTACTGTTCCTGGCCCTGCAATGATGCTAGCTAATATATCGCCACTTTCATCCTGTTTCCAATCATAATTATGAAGGAAAGCCCTACCTTCTAAGTCACAATCCTGAGTTAATTCTCGTTGTCCGATAATAAAAGATGCATTACGGGCTAATCCCCATTCCGGACGTATTTCACTCCAATCTTCTGCAAATCGATGTGCCTCTTTACTCGGATTTTTTATTTTCGTTTTAAAATTAGGTAATTGTGTTAAACGCTCTCTATTTGCATCTTGACTGACATTTGGCATAATTGACTCAATACAATCAAATGCTTCTTGCGCAGTTTCCGAAAGTTCTGGGACATAAATCCATTCCAATTCATCCACGGTTGTTTTATGTTCAGCTGCTGCAAAAATGGTATCCTCAGGAATTTTAATACCTTCAGCAGACAACACCTCTCTTACTTCTGGAAGATTACATAAAGTAGCGAAAACTCTTGCGTTGAATCCTCCCGCTGCTCCGCCACAAGCACCACATTCAAGCGCTGCAGCATAAGGGTTGTTCGTACTTTGACTACTGTGTCCGCACATTACAACTAAAGGAGCGAAACTTTCTGTTAATCCCACCATTTTTAAAGCTTGACGCACATAGTTCACTTTTTCTTCTTTCGTAAAACCGATAGGTATCTCACCTTTTGTATCATGAACATGATTAAGCGAGAATGTTGTATCGGGTTTTTGTAACATAGTTTTATGAAGATTACGAATGAAACTCCCTACTCTTCTTGGCACAAAACTCCTTGTCACCATTTGTAGACCAAGTAAAGGGCCACTTACCTCAGGTAGTAACATACTTGTCAGTACATTTTGTTTCATCGTTTTAAACGTATAACTTAATGAGCTGTCTATCTTCTTGCGTTGTTGATAAGATTTGCATTCATTTTCATCCGTGAGCTCTTTTATTTGATGTTTCGGTTTTAATATAACTGGCAAAGAAGGATGACTGTCATTACTACCTAGTTCACTAGTCGCAATTGGTAACCCAAAGAAACCAGCTATTCCAAACGTTTGGAACGGACCTAATTTTTCTAGGTGGCGACGAAACGGTTCTGAACGTACATCAATACAGAATGCTAATTGAGCTAGTACACGTTTTTTATCATTAGTTGCACGTTGCTTAGAAAAAATCTTTTCCCTTAATTGCTCTGCATGCGTCTGTTCCCAAGCTTCCAGCCAAAGTTTCCTGCGAATATTTTCATCAAAACGATATGCAAATGCTAATAATTCACTTTGTTCAGCTGCAGGCATTTGTGACCATTCTCGGATTGAAATATTCCCCCAATAGATCCAAGAAGCTATAAGTGGGACAATCGAAACTTTTTTCTCAGCCTTTTGATTTTTTAAAGGTAAATAAGGTTTTACAATGGCCAGTTCCATAGAAATTCGAACTGCTAAATATTCTATAACGAGTTCCTGTTCCTGAGTTGACTGCTGGGAACGCCATAGTATCATTCCTGCCCACCCAGGCAAAGCAAGCAAGTGCCCTTCAAGGTAAGCTTGCATGTTAGATTCAGAAATTCCTAATTCAGATAAAGCTTTTGTTAAAGCTACCTGGGCATCCTCTGGCCAATCTTTTAAAACTTTACGCTCCTTTTTACTGAGCGCTGGATCAAATGTAATAAGGTGGTGCCATGCACGATAAAAACCTTTCTCTCGGTTTGGCATCGTCCAACTTGATCCAGAGTCATCAAGATATAATTTACACCATTTAATAATATGATAATTAAGAATATCAGATAGGTTGTCACCATTTTGATTCTCTATAAGCGAGCTTATTGGTTGCATAGAAGAGTCTTTCATACTCCCTGTATTTACATAACTTATTTCTTCTGCCAATTTATTTACTTCTGGCGATGATAATAGACTAGAAGGTAATCTTTCTAACTTTAAAGCTTCTTGGCAAAAACGCTCCGCTGTCTCTCGCGGAATATGAAAAGATTGTGAATCAAGCCAACGAGACAAGGCAATTTGTAAAAATGATTCCTCAATCTCACCTTTCGCCTTTGCCGAATGAATCATAGAAGCACTAGGATATATATCCACATTACGAATTTCTTTTAACCAATCTGCAACTTGTTCAAATGATTGTTTTTCAAGTCCCATCCAAGGGTGATGAGCTGCAAATGTAGCGATTGGCCAAAGTGGTGCAATCACTCGGCTAGCAGATTCAACTAACTCATTCATATTATTTTCTTGTACTTCAATGTTTGTATCTTTCTTTTTTAAAGTTTCTTTCGTTACGATTGACGGTATGCTCATCACTGATTACCTCCCTTTGATACATAATGTTTAAGATAGCTTGGATGACTTTCTACTGACTTTTGTCTCGCTTCACCTACTCGAACGAACCAAAGATACATTACAGCAAATATAGTAGAGGATTGATTACGAGTAACGAGAGTACTAATAACACTACCAAATAATAAGAGACATATAACAAAAATAACGGCTGAAACTGAAGGTTGAACATTTTGATACATGTCAGTATGCAACCATTTATAAAGAGAATTATGAACGGTAAAGTAAATGAGAGAAAATCCAACTAAAATAAATACGCCAACAATTCGTCCCATTCTTCCCTCTCCAAAAACAACAAGCTGTTTCCATGAAAAGTATAATGACCACCCTAAGATGAACGCACTAACTAATTCATACCCTTCTCCAGAAGTCGTAAACCAAAAAACAATCGCTATAAATAATCCGAAAATACGACCGACCATAATCCATAAATTAGACATCTTTTCATTAGACTGCCTCACTACCCCAAAACGTTGTACGGAAGAACCAGCTTGTAAAAACAGTGTAGCTTTAAACAAACCATGTAAAATCAAATGAATAACAGCCGCTAAATAAGCTCCTAATGCGCATTGAATAAGCATAAACCCCATTTGGGAAATAGTTGACCCCACTAGCTGACGTTTATAATCAACTTGAACTAGGCTAATTCCTGTTCCTATTAAGATAGAAATACTAGAGAAAATTAGTAAAATGATTTGTGCAATATCATCATGAAAAAGAGGTGAAAATCTAGTTAACATGATACCGCCAGCATTTACTAAACCCGCATGCATAATAGCAGAAACAGGCGTTGGAGCAACAACTGACTCAATTAACCATCTTTGAAAAGGCCATTGTGCTGCTGGAATCATCACAGCTAATATAATGAATAAGTTAATTCCTGTTTTCTCCAATGTTCCAAATTGAACTAAATTTTCATTCGTTAAAACTAATGTTAACTGCCACTGTCCAGTGACTTGAAAAAGCCAAATGATAGCTGCTAGCAAGGCAATCCAGCTTATTGTAAATAAATAACTAGAAATTTTTGTTGCTTCACTAACTACTTTCCACCCTTTATTTAGCCCTATGAGTAGAACCAATCCTATAAGAGTTGCTCCCCAACAAATAATCATGAAACGAAGATCATCACTTAACCATGCAACCGAAGATACACCTGTAGTAAATGTAAAAAGTGCAAAGTATTTTCGATATGAGCGATCTCCCAGTAAGTAACGTATAGAAAAACGCTGAATGATTAAACCAATTGTAAGAACAAAGAAAGCCATGAACCAAGCTAAAGTATCTAGATGCCAAGGCCCCACAACTCTATCTCCAGTGTGATTAACAAGTGCGAGTAAAGAAACCAATGAAGGCAAAGCAGCGATACCAATATGGATATGAACAAAACGTAAAGGCATCCTTGCATGTAAAAACAATAATCCACTTAGCCAAGAAGCGCTAAGCGCCATAAAAAATAATGTTAACAGTGTTGATGAACTCAGCGAAATTAACATGTACAATACTCCCTTCCAAACGAAAATAACCTATAAAAATTTCTTTTAAGATAGTTTTTTAATTTCAATTTCCATTCATTCTTTTTAGTGCATCGTTTTTTCCCATAAAAAAAACCGACAACTTCCATAATTCAATGATTTTATATCATCATTGAATTATGGAGATTGTCGGTTTCACTTCAACTAACTTCAATAAAGTTTTTTGAAGAGCTCCCATTTTATAGAGGATAATGTATGTATTACTCCTGTTAAAAAGAAAAGTATATTTCTGATCTCCTAGATTATGCAATCAATATATCAATTTATGTTATGTGCTATCTTTTAATTAAGAAACTTTTTCATTTAGTCAATATTACATATTAAACAAATGCTAAAGCCTTAATTATAGCAAACTGTTAAAATGAGCATCTATCAATTTTTTAAAACAATTATAAGATAAACCATATTAAGCAGTTTGTCAATTTCTATATCAGTTTTTTCGAGTGTTATTTCAATGAAAATTCATTATACGTAAATAATTTTAAGTTTTTAATTATTAGTATGTTAATAAAGTTAAATAAAGTGCAAAATTTGTAGGCTTCTTAATCCTCCCACTACATTTTTAGTTTATCTTCCACTAACCTTAAGTTGTTTTTTATTTTTAAAATTTTCCCTCAAGATTATTAAGCAATTTAAAAATCATTACTCGTTCGCCTGTACGGGAGCTTATATCCGTATGAAAGCTTTTCACTTTCTCTCCAGTTAATTCTAGTATAATCTCCTTAAGATCTTCAATTCCAGATTCAACTAGCTCCGAACGATTTTTCTTTATCGTTAACATACCGTCTTTTGTTTCGCAAACAGTATATTCAGCCGGCGTTAAAATACCTTGTAAATTTACGATAATCATATCCCGTAATATATCTGTCTTAACTGATATAGACCCGCGTCCTAAGTAGTCCTTTTCCCAGTGAGTAATTGCTTTGCTTATCTCTGATTCAATAGAGCCTTTTGAGTTTTTCATCTATGTATCCTCCTTAAATAAAATAAATTTACAATAACAATATAATAATCTGGATTGATTTTATTTTCAATTATTGAGAAGAATTTATTGGGATTGTTGTAAGGTATCCTTTCATATCATAATGATTTTTTATATTACAATATAGATTTCCTTAATCATTCCCAACAAGATAATCTTACTATAAAAGCTCTGATACATAACTTTCTAAAAAGGACATTCCGGAGAAAATAAGAAAACTCTTGTAACGTAATACATAAAAGAAAGAGCCGATTTCTTTATAAAATAGTAAATCGACTTTTGTCTTAGGTATTGATTTAGTAATAAAAACACT
>NZ_QOZX01000101.1:0-28192 GCF_008368895.1 Bacillus sp. BB081 | reverse complement strand
AAGTAAAATATTTTTAAAAGGATTAGAACGGCTAGTTTTATGGCCATTCAAATTGATAGCCAATGTGTGCTTGCCTCCAAGTGTACCTCCAGCAAAAGTAGAAAACCCTGGAGAGGCACCTGTGTGTCCCCATATCGAGACACCGTTTGGAAGTTTAGTTTCATAGATTCCAAGACCATATCCATCGATTCCTTCTGTTCCTGTAGGAACTGTAGTAAGCATTTGTTTTAGTTGCTGTTCCTTCAGTAATTTGCCACTGAGTAAGTAAGAGAAGAATTTGTTTAAGTCTTCAGCAGTAGAAATCATATCTCCATCCGAGCTACCTGGATAAGAATAAGTAACGTCTTTTAGCTCACTTTCTCCGTCATATCTTTCATATCCACGGGCATGATTGGTACCTGGAATAACAGTTGAATTACCAGGTAGGAATGTATTCGACAATTCGAGCGGTTCAACAATCCGATTTTCAACCTCTTCCGCATAGCTGTTTCCAGTTACTTTTTCAATAAGGATACCCAGTATTACGTATCCTGTGTTTGAATAAGACCAGCCCTTACCTGGAGCAAAGTCTGGTGGAAGAGAAATTCCCATCTTTACTAATTCTTCAGCCGTATACAATTTTTTTGTATCCATAATATCATAGTCTTTTGACTTTAAGTATTCAGCAATCCCACTTGTATGATTCAATATCTGCCGAATCGTAATCTGGTTAGCATCATATCCGTTTCCTTGAATGACGCCAGGCAACCATTTTTCGATGGAGTCATCTAGATTCAAGCGGTTCTCTCCAGCCAATTGAAGTAGAACTGTTGCAATGAATGTCTTCGTCGTACTGCCAATGCGAAAGCGAAAATCTGTTTTCATCGGCTTCTTGGTTCTCAGATCCGCTATCCCGGCGGCATAGTTCCAATTTTTACCACCCTTAGAAATTTGAGCGAGTATTCCAGGGTATCCAAGTTGGAGTGAATCCCGCATTGCTTTCTTAACGGAAGTACGATCGCTTTGATTACTTGTTTGTAACGAACTAGATACATTTTGCGTGGGTTCTGCTTTTACAATTGAGGCTGGTGTTATGTATAACAGGGAACTTCCAGCTATTAAAAGTGATAGACTTGCACATGTAATTTTACTGCATGTTTTCATAAAGCATCCTCTCCTTTATTTAAATTGTAAAGTTAGTTGCTTGCTGTTTCGTATTAATCACACAGCTATTATCTCCACCAATGACAAAAAGTCAGAATTGAATTCGTAATCATATTCATAATTATTATTTTTACAAACGCTATTCTGTCTTAACAAACGGTAAATCGCTCTTCTTCCACATGTATGTTAACCCCAGAAATTACTTCTTTTCCTTGAAACACTCTTGTTACTGGTTTGTTTTTCATATATAAGTCATATCTGTTCCGCCTTTCACACCTCCTTATATTTTTATCCTACACAATGAAAATCTCTTTTTTCTTACCTATTCCTTACAAATTACTTACGTTCAAAATAGCTTCTATAATAGGATAGAAGGAGCATCTGTACCCGAAAGTTCAAAGTATTTTCCACTAAATATATTTATCAAATAGAAACACAGAGGTTTTTCACTTCTATTTTTCTTTTTGTAGAAATATACAGAAAGGATGGCGTTTTTGTATGAATCTATCGATTCAAGATGAGTTTCATTTATTCGCTGAAGAACTACAGCGATATCTATCTCCAAGTATTCTTCAACAGCTCGCACAGGAGACGGTTTTTGTAAAACATAAAAGTAAGTATGGCGCACGAGATTTGGCCGCTTTATGTATTTGGATTAGTCAACACGTAGCAAGGAATAAGGCGGAATCTTCAATTAGGATGATGATATAATTAAGTGGAAATTTACTTTATTTTATAATTTATGAGGTGGGAAATGGACTCTTTAGAATTAAACAAATCTAATTATATTGTCTCTAACATCAAAGATATTCTGTATAGAAAGCTTATTCTTGATAAACCGCTAACTAAAGATGAGGTGAAAAAATTAAACTTAGTTAATCCTACTGTATGCGAAAATGAGAAGTATCTCATTCAGGCACGGTGGTTTTGTAGTATGAATATCGGAGAGTGGGAAGATGTAGATATTATCATTCAAGGGAATAATGAAAATCCCAATGTTGAGATTATTGATATGGCAGAAAAAATATTCGATGAACTCTATCTCCATATAAGCTGTGCAGTAAAATATTTACAGAAATTCTTCCCTAATCAAGAAATGAAGAACTACTACCTATCCACAATATCTTTTGGAAAGATGGTTAATATTGACGATTATATATTGCCAGGTTTTAGTTTAGCGTTTATTTATGAAGGTACCTATGAGTTTCAGTATAAAGTAAAATTTAAAGACAATGGATGGCCGATTGGTTTTGAAGGTGGGCCACTTTAATAATCATAGATAATTTTTCTTATTGGGGTCTCACCACATGCCCATCAACTTAAGAATACAAATCAGCCCCAAAACGAAAAAATGAGCTTTTTTATTACAAATTAGCATAAAATCTTGTTCTGGGGGTAGTTATATTTTCTTAGCTTGATAGCGATGGGGTCCTGCCAACATAACAAGAATTTCGTAAGCCAAGGAATTATTAGGTATATTTTTTAATATATCCATTTTGAAAATAAGTTATACAAATAATCTGTTATACTCACATGTACCCTAGCTGATATAATGTATAAGACAATTATTGGCTAATTAATAGTTCGCATATATTAGGGAGGTACATAAGCCATGTTAGATATAATAGATATAATCATGTCATTCTTTTTACTAGTAATATATTCTATTCGTTATCTATTTTCAACAGGTGAAAATAGGAAAAAGGCAAAAGCAGATTTAAAAGAATTTTGGACTGAAACTGATGGACAAATGTTGTTGGGTTTTTTTGGAGCTGCGGCAGTTTCAGGAATATTTGTAGTCATTTGGATTTTATCAGAGTAAACCTTTCAGTTATTTTAGCCTATATAACGTATAAGGCTGCTATTGGCTAATCAAGTGTACATATTTGCTTATGACGCAACAGATGTTTAACCAAGAAGAAAAGCATTAGAGGAAACAAGAAATTGAATAATAAGATATCTTGCAATATATTTCTCTTTGTAAAAAGATAAGATCCTACTCTCCGATCTTATCTTTTTTATTTGTAAATTTGCAATAGTGCTACCGCCATATGCCCCTTTTCATGATTAGTTGGTTTTACTTGTAATACTCTCAGTTGCTTTTTTAAATAGTTTCATTGCCTGTTCTGCTTTGTTTTCTGCCTGTTCCAACTTATTATCATTTTGTTCTTCTAATGCCTCTGAGAGTAATTGCAGAGCATTCCAGTAATTATCCATTGCCTGTTTTATCTTTTTTTGTTCAACTTCTAACCCTTTAGGTGCCTCAAGGTATTTGATGTCTCTTACGTGTGTTTTGGCCATATCCAAACTCAATTGGATTTCACTTTTCTTTGACTCATAATCCTTTATATCCGAATGCCCTATATCTTGTATCAGTCTCATAACTTCATCCATCTTATTTGTATTTTCTACGATGGCTGCTTTGTATTTATCAACTTCTGAACCACTAACTTTGTCATTTAAATCTTCCTCACGATGACCCTCTTTGGCATGTTTCTGGTTCTCTTCCTTTACCTTTTGCTCTACATCAGGGTATTTCTCGTTTATCCCATTAAATACTTTCTCCCATCTAGAAACACCATCATCTATCCCAAACATACCGTTTTGTATGCTTTCTTTTGCTTTATCTTTATCATATTCACCATCATACTGTCTAACTGCATCTTCTACTTTTATTAGGTGTTTTCTAATCTCTTCTACCCCTTCTTGTATTAAAAATTGGTAGTCTTCATACTTTTTAGGTGGTTTGATTTTTTCAAAACGGTTTATGTCCAAACTAATGTGACTAATTAAGGAATCTATCTCACCTATGTAGACACCCTCTTCTGTAAATAATTCATCAGTTTTCTTTTCTAGTTTTTTTAAATGATACTGGAATTCTAAGTGTAGTTCAGTCAAACGATAAGGGTAATCTTCTTCAGATACCTTTACCTTCTTTTCACCTTCTGTGTCTGATACACTTGATTTACTTTCTTTACTACTTGATTCGTCTTCCTTACTTCCCTTTTCATACTCAATTCTAGACAATGCGTTTCTTAGCTGGTTTTCAATATGTTCATCACTATAGTGCAATTTCTTTAGGTCAGATACCATTTTATCTGCATCATAATACTTATCTACTTTTCTATACTCTGACTGTGTAAGTCCATATGTATTTAATGTACAACCTACTAACATGAAACTAACACTTAATCCTGCTATTGCGATACCCTTAAATGATTTATTAATATTCATTTTAAACTTATCCCCTTTTTCTTTTAGTAATTCTTTTCTTCAACAATAGACAGACCTTCATGAGTTTTTGCATTGTCTGCTGCGTCAGTTTAGTTTTCCTAACTTATTGTTTCAGTCTTAACTTGAATTTCTTCCTTATAATTACAAAAAGGATATACCTAAACATATAACTGCTAGTAAATTATATCCTTATATCATTTTATAATGATGATAATTAATGAGTCAAAGTGATTTGCGAAAACTATCAACTCAGATACTTACTTTTATAGAAATACAGTAGGCTTTTTTACATTAAAAAACTCACCATCCAACAGAAATGGCGAGATCCTTATATATTATTTAATATCTTGTTTTCTCTAATGCTTTTCTTCTTAATTAACAAATAACTGCACTATACGTTATATAAGCTAAAATATCTGAAAGGTTTACTCTGATAAAAGCCAAATGCCTACAAATATTCCTGTAACTGCCGCACCTCCGAAAAATCCTACCAATATTTTCCCATGAGTACCATTAACAACTTCTTTTAAATCTGCTTTTGCCTTTTTCTTGTCTTCTCCTGTTGAAAAGAGATAACTAATAAAATGTACGACTAGTGAAACTAATGCCGCGATTATTTCTATCATGACTTATGTACCTCCCTAATATATATGTACCTTTAATTATCCAGTAATTTTCTTGCACCTTGTATCAGCCTGAGTAACTGGAATGCTTAGTTCAATAAAAGCCAAATGACAAAAATTACTCCTATAACTGCTCCAGTTCCAAAAAAACCTACCAACATTTTTCCCTCAGGACCATTAATAAGCTCTTTTAAAACTTCTTTTGCTATTCGCTGACCTTTACCACTTAAAGATATCGAAAGAATAAAGAATATTACCACTAATACAAATGAAGAAATTATTAGCTCCATGACTTATGTACCTTTAATTAACCAATAATTGCCTTATACATTATATCAGCTAGGGTACATGGAAGTATAATAAATCATTTGTATAATCTATTTTATTAATCGATATCGTATTATGATGCTTCATATCAAAAAAGACATCTAATAATTCCTTAACGTACGAAATTCGCGTTATGTTGGCGGGACCCCATCGCTATCAAACTAAGATAAATTTGTATCCATATAATAAAAAAAACGCCATCCTTTCCTATGATTCTACAGAAAGAATAGCGTTTTTTTGGTTCTGGTGCAAAGGTAGTGGAAAAGAAAATATAACATATATATTTCTAGCATAATGGTAGGATAATCCTGGTTCCTCATCATTTCTACTAAATCACGAAAAATTAAGTTGTACCGTACCAACGTACAGTTAACAAAATAATATCTTGCTGATAATGCTTCCATTTGAACAAATTTTCCTTTTCCATACCGATCACACATCTTTTGTAGAGTAATAGTATCAGCATATCCCAGTTTAAGAGGTTACTTACAAAATATTTAGAATTTTTTTGCGAGAATCCTCCGAAATGTAATACGGACTTTAAATACTTTCATTTATAATTCTCTATTTGTCTATACTTTTCATACCGCTGTTGTATAAGCTCTTCCGAGGATAATAGTATCAATTTTTTTAGAGATGATTCGATTACAGATTCAATCACTTTTGCCTGTGATTTTATATCATTTTGTGCTCCACCTTTAATTTCAGGAATGATTTCATCAATAATTTCTAAATGTTTTAAATCTTTTGCTGAAATTTTCATATGTTCAGCAGCTTCTGGAGCATACTTAGCGTCCTTCCATAGGATAGATGCTGCTCCTTCTGGCGAAATTACCGAGTACCATGAATACTCTAACATATGGATATGGTTACCGACACTAATGCCAAGAGCTCCACCACTTGATGCTTCTCCAATTACAATACAAACAATTGGCACTTTAAGTGTAGCCATTTCAAATAGATTTCGAGCTATCGCTTCAGAAATTCCACGTTCTTCAGACCCTTTCCCTGGATAGGCGCCTATTGTATCAATAAATGTAATAATAGGGCGATTAAATTTATCAGCTTGTTTCATAAGTCTTAGCGCTTTTCTATAACCTTCTGGATGTGCCATTCCAAAATTTCTTTCTATATTTTCCTTTGTATTTCTACCTCTTTGATGACCAATAACCGTAACGGGCATCCCTTTAAATTTTGCAATACCACCTATCATTGCTTTATCATCACCATATAAGCGATCACCATGAAGTTCGAGAAAGTTTGTAAACAATAAAGGTATATAGTCTAATGTCGTGGGCCGGTTACGTAGCCTTGCAATTTGAACTCGTTGAAAAGGTGTAATATTAGAATAAATTTTATCTTGCATTTGATTTAAACGTTTTTCTAATACATGAATTTCTGGCGATAAATCTACATTATTTTCTTTCATAATTTTCTTTAATTCATCAAATTTCTCTTTTAATTCAATAATAGGACGTTCAAAATCCAAACTCATTTTACCCTCCAAATGTTATGATTTACCTCACTCTAATCAAAAGGCTTAGAAATAGAATCAATAAATAATTCAAAACCATCCACAACTATTTTTTGTTCTGATTCTGATAAATTATTGAGAATACTTTGATAAAATGTAATGGATTGCTCTCTTAAGCAATTAACAGTTATGTGACCTTTTTCTGTGAGGTGCAGAAAAAGTTCTCTTCTATTTTTTTCATTTACTTCACGATAAATAAGCCCCTTTTTTACTAACTTATCTACCAATCTACTTACAGTTGAAGTCTCTAATCTAAGTTTATTGGATAGTTGCCAAACAGTTAATTTTTCCACCTCTAGTTCCTCTAACGCCATCATTTGAGAAGTTGGTAAAGGTTTTTCAAATGGTCCATTGGGCAAATTTTGAGATTCAAAAACCCCAGTTATTATAATCATTTTCTTAATATCTGTTCTTAGTTTTAAGGCATCTTCTCTTTTCAAATAGGTCACCCTCCTACAACTAATGTATCATACATCAATTGTATTATACATGAATATGTTTTTTTCACAAGCTTAACGTAAGCCAATATTACAACATGGACGAGATATTTCTTCTTGTTAAAATGGTATAAGTGGATTGTTTTCGACAAATGGCAGAACATCAATTATGTATCAGGGGCCTTTATGGGGTACCGCTCATCGAAATCAAGCTAAGAAAATAAAACTACCCCAAAACAAAAAATATATATTTTTAGAACGTACTACAACTTCTGTTTGGCTACTAAAGTATCTAAAAAAACAAGGTCAACGCCAGCTCTGAAACTAGGTTTAACCGATAAATGATTTACTTTAAACGATATTAATAAACTGGGCACTCATCCTCTTTTAAAAAGGATGAGTTTTTTAGAGGTTCCTATGGAATTTTATGTTAAACTTACTATGAAGATTATGAAAATTCATTCTTCAATAAACGGGCAGGATTATTGAACAAGTTTTATGAACTTTAGTGGTAGCATCATTAGTGAAATACTTTATAACAACTAATTAAGGAGGGATAGAATATGAGAAATAGCTTTCAAATCGTTGCGTTACAAGAGAAGGAGTTTAATAACCTATTTCTAATGAATGAAGAAGCATTAAAAAGTATCGGGGCAGTCAAAATAATAGCAAATAAAAATCCTGGATATCCTTGCAGGATAAGTTTGAAGGATGCAGAGGTAGGAGAAGAGGTAATCTTACTGAATTACCAATATCATAGTGTTAATTCGCCTTATAAAGCAAGTGGTCCTATATTTATACGAAAGGGAGCAACTACCGCTAAGCTAGATGTAAATGAAATTCCGCTTATGTTACATCATAGGTATCTATCTATACGCGGCTACAATGCTGACTCAATGATTGTAGAAGCAAGGGTTACAGAAGGTGTAAATTTAAGAGAAAATATAGATGAAATTTTTGATAATAAAGAAGTAGAATATATTCACATTCTTAACGCTAAACCAGGATGCTATAACTGCCTTGTTAATAGAGTGTGAAAAAATTGAAAATGCAAACTTCTATTATCCTATAAGGGGTACCACCAATTACTATCAGGCTACTTCAACAAATCCTCCCCTAAAATGAAAAAAAACGCCATCCTTTCCTATGATTCTACAGAAAGAATAGCGTATTTTTGTAACGGTGATATAAAGTTTGGTAAATTAATATAGATAAACTTAATAAATTTTCATCTATCAACTATACCGAAGTCATATTCGCTATAATCAAATAGTTAGAGAAAAATTTATACTTGTTTCTGTTGTTAGGTTTCCTTAGCGTGACAAAATTCACATTAGTTTATGCTGGAATTTGTTTAATAGTAAATGTTCTCCAAATAGTTCTTCAATGTGTTGCTTGAATTGTTCGATATGTATATTTTCCTCCCCCTTTATAATCTCATTCCCGCAAAAATTATAATTCTATGACTCTATCGCATACTTGTGCTACATATGGATCATGCGTGACAATAACAATTGTCTTTCCCTCTTTATTTAGATTTTTTAAAATTTGTATGATTTCATTTCTATTGTTATCATCTAAAGAGCCTGTTGGTTCATCGGCCAATATTAACTCGCAAGGTTTTAGAAGTATCCTTGCTATGGCAACCCTTTGTTGCTCACCACCTGAAAGCTCGTGTATTTTTTGCTGTAATGATACGCTCAGCCCAACTTTTTCTAAGGCGGCTGCTTTCAATTCTTTCTTTTCCATCTTTGTTTTTTTTGCATAAATCAAGGGAATTTCTAAATTTTTATTTACAGTATCATTGTCGATGAGTGCATAATTTTGAAAGAGATACGACATTCTTGTCCTTAGAAGCTTATTTGCTTTACTAGAACCCATATTAGGACTCTCTGCACCAAATAATTTAGCGACTCCGCTATCTGGGTTCTCTAGCATTCCTATAATATTTAGAATCGTTGTTTTACCAGATCCGCTTTTTCCAGTAATCGCAACCATTTCCCCTTCATAAATTTTTAAATTGAACTCATCTAAAACTGCATGATTTCCATAACTTTTACAAACATCTATTAGTTCACATATATATTGCATGCGTTTATATTAACCTCCCTTTATCACCGTTTTTTTATTTCTTCGTTCCATCGTGATTAATGCAATAATTGAGGCGGTAAATTCAATTAAAATAAGCATTGCCACCACTGTAAGTAATTTCAAATCAAACTCTTTCTTTACGATGAAGCAAATTGATAGTTGTACAATCCACATTAATACAAATTGCAACATGTATCCCTTATATGTTCTAAAAAAATCTACGCCAAATAAGCGATGTACCACTATTTTCTGCTGATTTTTATTGAAATACACAATAATATTCTGTGTTACCAAAAATAATATGCCGACAATTAGTCCACTAGTAACCGTCAATAGTATTTTCATTGTTTTTTGCAGATTGTATATATCTTTTGAAATATATTGGTCAACTGTTACAAGATATCTTAAATTATCATCTAATCCTAATCTTTTAAGTTCTGGCTCTAGTGTCTTATACGTTAATCCTGCATCTCGCTTTATCAACTTAATTTTTAAAGGATCATTCGCCCCTCCGCCTAATATAAGATCTCTTTCTCCAACAAAACTATTCTTCTCTGTCATTACTTCAATAATTTCATCTCTAATTTTGTTATTGTCAGATTTATATACATCTGGATTGAAACTAAAGATTTCCTGATTATTCTTTATCCAAATAATGTCTATTTTCCGATTACGTAAATGATTCGGGACTTCTCTGTGCATTCTTTTTTCTTCATATTCTATTGCTGGCTTTCTCCGTTCTTCAAAAAAACGAAGAATTTCTTTTTCCCTGTTCTGATATTTTTCAGGTACTAATAAAATCCAGTTTTCCGTATCTTCTGAAACTTGCACGCGCTGATTATGTATGTCATATATCGGAAATTCGCGAAGGTAATTATTATTTACGGTAACTGACCAAATTCCTTTATAATCTTTATTTCTAGACAATTCTATTTCTTCATACTCCTTGGAATCAATCAATACCGCTCCCATTTTATTCAAAATAGGATACAAATCACCATTTATACTTGACGCCGTTTTATGCATCCCTTGTTGTTCTTCATCATTCCCTACAGAAAGCGGATAAAAGACACCATAATCTTTGTTTTTCTCCCAGTTTTTTAAATTCACTTGTTTTTCTTTCACTGTAATATATTGTTCTAAAATAGACGTCCCTAATAAAACAAATATAATAGAACAAGTAACTTTCAACAGCGTATTGAATACAAATATACCTTTTGTATCTTTTCTATTTTTAATCATTTGATTGACTTTAATTTTAGAAATATAAAAATATGAAACGAGAGATAATATTGTAATAATGAGATACGTTTTACATTGATCGAACATAATGGTGTAGATAAACCCTGAAGTTACATTTTTTACGAAAGCAGTTGCAAGTACGGAAATACCTATCGATAAAACAAACATACTAGCAATAGTTCTACCTATAACGATAAACCATAAACGCAAATTCGATACGCCGTGCATTTTTATAACGCCAATCCTTTTCGCTTCGTTAAATACATAATAAATGAGAAAACATAGGAGCACGATAAACACCATATACTGAATATAGGATAAAGAATTAATTGATGAATCGAGAGCTTCTTCGTTATTACTAAGATTCCGTTTAAAATCGTCAGCAACAATATACTGTTTCGGCTTAAAATGCTGATTTAACTTTTTAGAGAAAAGCTTTAAAAATGCATCGTATGATTTATCATCTACTCCTTCTACAACATACCTTCCTGCCATAGGTAAATGTTCGTACGACGTTTGAAGCGGTTTAATTGTAATCACATGATTATCTCCAAAATCTTTTATTACTCCCTTTTGTTTTGTATCTTTCGTATGTACTGTCGATAAAAAAGCATTACCTTGAAATGTGTCTTTTGGCTTTAACACATCCCCCCCACTTAACTGAAACTGTTTAAAATATATCGTTTCAGTTGTTAGTAACACATACTTCAAAATTTCTGCATGTTCATCTTCATGATACGCAACATTTGTACGAAAAATATTTGTATGTGACTCCTTTGCTGCCTCGAGTAATATAGGATAAATTTCACTAGGATTCGCAAAATCCAGTACATCTGGGATAACAAACTCTTTACCTATCCTCTGTTCTACCTTTTCCATTTTTTCAAATTCTTTATGATCCGTTTGTTGAAATGCAATAAAACCTGACAATATAGACGCTACAATAAGAAAAAACACAACTACTTTTTTCATAACACCCTCCCCTGTAATATTTTAGTATATTTCAATAAAAATGGAAACACCAGGGTGAATGTTGTCTATATGACTTTATTTTCAATCATTATTTTTCATTTCAAAATGGCGCACCGCCCCTTGCCTATCAACTTAAGAAAAATAAATTCCCCAAAACGAAAAAAATAAGCTGACTCCTCAAAGTAACTACCTGTAGAAAAATAAAATTTTCGTTTAGGGGGTACTTCAAAACCTTAGCTTGATGGCGATGGGGTAACGTCAGGAAAATACGGATTTACAACGTTTAGGAATTTTCAATACTAAAAAGCCGAACTTCACCGTTAATTAAAAGAGAAATTGGGCTTTTTCATTACTCCGTAAGCATTTTTAAGCTATATTTAAAAACCATGCTTTGACATTGTCTAGAGCATGGTTTTTATTTAAACAAATATAAATCTGCTAAGTTCATTTTTCAGCTCAGCTATTTAATGAATTCATTAACTGGAAGAAGTATTCAGGTTTATGAGTCTTATTTAGGTTATACCATGCATGTAATGTATCTGGTGCAAATACATCTAATTTTTTCAGTACTTCCATCGCAAATTCCAGAGGAGCTATTCCTGATGCAGTAACTAAATTCGCATCAGATACCGCAGATCCCAACTCATAGAACTTTTCCCCTTTATAGTTAGGACATACCATTTTAGTGTATTCTAAATTATTACTTGTATGCTTTCTAGTATCTAAGTATCCCCTATTCGCAAGGGCCTCAGTTGCCCCACAAATTGCAGCAACAATAGTGCCAAGCTTTAAAGCTTGGCCAATTCTTTCCAAAATAGGTTGATGAATTTCTTCACTCCAAGTAGTCCCACCTGGTAAAATTAAAAGATCTTTACTCTCAAGAGTACATTCATCAAGGGAAATATTTGGTTTTATGCTCAGTCCTCCCATAGTAGTAATCATTTCTTTATTAACTCCTACTGTAATTACTTTTAAAGGTACTAAACCTTTTTTGAAATATCTTCCTGAGTTTAGTTCAGCAATTAAATATCCATATTCCCAGTCCGACATTGTATTAAATACATATAGAAAAACTTTTTTTGTTTGCATCCAATAACACTCCAATCACAATTGATATGGCTATTATAATATAACTTCCCTGACAGTTAACGTCAGGGAAGTTATCATACTTGATGAAATTTTATTAATTCCGACAGAACTTCAATAAGTCTTTTCTTAAGACTTATTGGCTCAATAACTTTAATAGATTTATTGTACGGTAAAAGTAAATAAGGTACATATGTATGTATAATATCTTTTTCAAGAAGAAAAACTGCTTGATTTGAAGTCCGTTCTTGTAAATAATGTCCTAAAAACCAATGTTGGCAAATATCAGCCAATACACTTTTATCCCCACTAATAACCAAAGAAATAATCCCTTCCTTATCTTCTATAGTTGGAAGAAGATTTTTTATAAAAAAGTCACGTGCTGAAAATTTTTCTGGCCGGTTAAACTTATTTTCTGTTAGCATTAAACTTTCAATTCGATCTACTCTAAAACTACGGATATCATTCCTAAGATGACAAAATCCAATCACATACCACTTATTATTCCAATAGATAATTCTGTACGGATCGACCAATCTATAATTTAATTGCTTTTTGCCACTTTTATAGTAAAGAATTTTTACTGAGTACCCGTCAGTTACGGCCTGCTCCAATTCCTTCAAAAAATGTTCCATAGAGAGTGAACTAAATCGACTTATTACTTCTAGACTACTTAAATGTTGGTTTATCTTTGCTTCCTGCTCTTGATTTGAGTATTTACTTAGTTTTGAAATGGCCCTATTTAATGCTTCACCTCCATAATATCCGGCTTCTTCTGCAAAAACAGCAGCGTGAAATAGTGAAGTTTGCTCCTCAAAATCAAAAAAAAGAGGAGCCTCAATAAAATTGTTCAATAAAGTGTATCCACCGTTATGTCCTGGTTCTGAAATTATAGGTACGCCACTTGTTGAAATTGTATCAATATAACGATACACAGTCCGTATATTCATCTCTAACTTTTCTGAAATTTGTTTTGCAGTAATTTTTTTACCTGAGCGAAGCATCCATAGAATCGCTAACATATTGTCAATTTTAGGCATATAATTCCACCTCTATATGGAATTTATTTTCTATTATATATTTCTGACTTTTGGTATAACTCATCAACTGTTCCTTTCTGATAGCTTTCTATATAATGAGGCCCTAGACACATTTGTAATTTCACAAATTTGATTTACAGTCATATCTTCCTCTTTATAAAGCTTTACTGCATAATTCATTCCTGCATGATTTTTATGGTACTTCTTTAACCGACCTTTAAACTTTCCTTCTTTCTTAGCCAGTTCAATCCCTTCACGCTGCCGTATACGGATAAGATCACGTTCTAATAGGTTTACACCCGCCATAAACGTAATTAAGAATTGGCTGTAGGGATTATCTTCTGATAAATCTAGCCATGTATCTTTTAAGGATTTTAATTATCATCTTTATTATAATATTTAGTAACAACAATAGCTTCAATTATTATAGCGATACACACAAACAAGAGAATTATTTTGCGTCTCAAAACAAACCTCCTTTTTCATTTTTTTCTTTTTTAAATTGAAAGATTTTACGTTCCACTTGTTTGATTTCCTCAACTACTTTATGAATTCCTACTTCAATCCTATCTGCCTTCACATTCGATACGTTTAACTTTAATAGTCTTTCTTTCGGAAAACCTCTCACATAATTTTTATCAATCGTATCAATACTTATTTGTTTTTCACTTAATCTTTGGAAAAACATTTCTGAAATACTCGTTTTATGTAATTCTAAACAAGTATGAATTCCAATTGTATTTTGCTTTTTATACGTGAATAAAAGCGGGTTTCCACTATGAGTTCTTTCTAATGTTTCTGCTAGCTTTTTAGATCTATCGTGATAGGAAGATTTAATTTTATTTTTATGACGTTCAAACATGCCACTCTTTATATAAATTTCTAAAGCAGCTTGAGATATCATTGGGCTATCAATATCTAAAATCTTTTTATATTTATAAAAAGATTTCGCAATGGTTGGTGGAATAACTGCGACTCCAACTCTTAATCCCGGAAAAATAATCTTCGAATAACTTTTCAAATATATAACATGATTACCATGATCCAAGCTATATAACGGATCTGCTTTTGAATCAGTTTCTAAATCCGCTAAATAATCATCTTCCACTATAAATACATTATATTTCTTAGCCAATAACACGATTTTTTCTTTCTCATATTTAGAGTAAGAAGTTCCAAGTGGATGATGATATCTTGGTATTGTATAAAAGAATTTTATTTTACCTGTTTGAAAAATACATTCCAATTCATTTAAGTCAATGCCTTCATTCGTGCGTTTAATACCGATAACAGGAATTTTGTTTATTTCTAGATATTCAATATATAAATGATACGTTGGCTGTTCAATTAATATCGTTTCATTTCCATTTGGAAATGGTATAGAAGTTAATATTGCTAGCGCCTGCTGTACACCGGACGTTATAAAAATATTTTCTTCTTTAGTGAAAACTTGATAGTTCGCCAGTTGTTTTTGAATAACCGGAATTAAAGATGGTAAACCTTTCGGCGTCCCATATACAAATAAGTCATTTTTATATGTATCAATGGCTTTATTAATACAATGTTGAAAATCTAAATATGGAAAAACATCTGGATCTGGTGCTGAGGAAGCAAAATCAATTATCTCGTCATTTTCTACAAAACTCCCTGATTTTCGAACAACGTAGTATCCACTCTGAGGGACGGAATAAATAATATGACGCTTTTCTAATTCATGTAGCGCTCGTATAACTGTCGCCTTATTGCATTCATATTTCGTAACGAGTGTCCGAATAGACGGTAGTTTCTTTCCTTCTTTTATATCTCCATGTTGAATCATTTTTTCTATATCATTAAAAATATGTAAATACTTATACATTATTTCACTCCCTTATTAAAGCACTTAAAAAGACCCCTCATTCTCATACGCTCTCTATAAAGCAAAAGTAAATACATCCTTTCTATCACTTTAAAGTTTAACATTATTTCACATTTTTTCCTCTTAACAAGGAAATTACAATTAATAAATAGAATATCTCCATGAATAAATAAAAAGTGAGGGATATGTTATGCAGCGTTTAAATACGATGGATATTAGTAACGTTCTAGAATTAGAAAAGGCTCTTTCTACTCTATTAAATGAAGTGATTTCTTCAAAACTAGACCTTGAAAACTGGTTAAAAGAGCAATCAAAAGTAATTTGGGAAATCGAAGAACAATTAAGATCACACTATATCGCCTTTCAATGTAATACAGATAATAAAAAAATAAAAGATACTTTTGAATATGATCAACAATTTGTACGACCTCTTATGAAACGTTATCAAAATGCATTTGATACTAAATATTTAGAATCACCTTTTCGAATGGAGCTTGATCCAAAAACGTATAGCTTACTAGATAAAAAAATAAAGAATGCGCAGACATTATTTTGTGAAAAGAACATTGATTTAGAAGTAAACGAGGACAAACTCGTAACCGCGTACTTCGAAATTACAGGTGGTTTAACTGCACTATGGGACGGTGAAGAAAAAACAATTACTGAACTACAGTCTTACCTACAAGATCCGAATCGTGATATACGAAAAAAAGCAAAAACGCTCATTTCTGAAAAGTTCTTATCTGTTGAAGATAAATTACAAAATATATTAAATGAATTAATCGTAATCCGTCATGAAAAGGCAAAAAACATTCAATTACATAATTATCGTGATTATATGTTTAAAAAACATGAGCGTTTTGATTATACACCTGAAGATTGCTATGAGCTTGCTGAATCTATTCGTAAGCATGTAGTGCCACTTATCGATAAGATATTTAATGAGAAAAAATCTGAACTTCAAGTAGATAGCCTTCGTCCATGGGATCTAAAAGCAACCGCACCAAATCAAAAAGCATTAAAGC
The DNA here is from genome assembly GCF_008368895.1 of Bacillus sp. BB081. Lineage (NCBI taxonomy): Bacteria > Bacillati > Bacillota > Bacilli > Caryophanales > Bacillaceae > Bacillus > Bacillus sp. BB081. Next base: position 11,580 of record NZ_QOZX01000101.1, on the reverse strand, counting down.
CTATCGAAAACGCAAATGATTTAATCGAAAAAAGTTCTCATATTTTACATAAACTAGATCCTGAGTTTTCCGCATTACTGGATCGTATGCACAAAAATAATTGCTTAGATTTAGAAAGTCGTAAAGGAAAAGGACCTGGAGGATTTTGCGAATATTTACCTGCTTCTCAATTATCTTTTATTTTTATGAATCTCAATCATACACATTATGATATTACTACTTTCCTCCATGAAATGGGTCATAGTATTCATAATGAGTGTATGAAGCAATTAGAGCTTCAAAAACATTTAGAAATCCCTTCAGAATCAGCTGAGCTTGCTAGCATGACAATGGAATTGTTTTCGATGGAGTATTGGGATACATTTTATAAGAATACAGAAGAATTTATAAAAGCAAAATTAGATTTCTTTAAAGATATTGTTAAGTACTTACCACAAATGCTTATCGTTGATCAATTTCAACATTGGATGTATGAAAATCCTAATCATACCGCTAAAGAAAGAAATGAAAAGTATTTAGAATTACATAAAACATACCAATCGAACGTCGTAAATATTGAAGGGTATGAAAATTGGATTGCAACTAGCTGGTTACCTGTACTACACATATTTGAATTACCATTCTATTACATCGAATACGCTATCGCACAACTTGGTGCACTACAAATGTATAAACAATATAAAGAAAACCCTAAACAAGCAATAGAAAATTATAAAAAAGCTTTATCATTAGGTAGCTCTAAATCTTTACCGGAAATATATGAAGCGGCTGGCATTCGTCTTGATTTTTCTGGCGAAACAATTAAAGAACTAATGTTATTTGTAGAGGGCGAATTAGAGTCACTTAAACAATTATAAGAAGGAAGCTGTTCCTATATTTTAGGTTCAGCTTTCTTCTTTATTTTATTTATTAATTCTATGTACTGAGAATCACCATATCCGATTGTTGGAAAAAGTTGAAACAACTTTATTAATAATTCTTGATTTGATAAACCTTTATTTTTAGAGATAAATTTCATTACAGTATTATCTTGTTTTAGCATTTCTAAATATAAGTCTATAGCCTGATACATTACAGGTGGTACTTTATAGGATGTTTTTTTATGGTTTACTAATACTTCATTGTATATAGAAGAATAATTTCCCATTTCAAGTTCAATTTGATTTACTTTAAATTCATCTTCTCTAAAGCTATTTAAGTATACCTTCCCTTCATAAGAAGACTGCTCAAGGTAAGAAAGTATGGTAAGTAGGTTCATTTGGCAAAACATATCTTCACCAAACCATAAAACAACACATTTATACTTTTTCGTAAAAAGATTTTCTAACGGATCGATAACCTTTTTTGTATAACTTTCTATTGAACTGTTATGTCCTTCTGCTCTTGTTTTAATAAACTCTTCATTAAAAACTTGTGTAGTAGCCAGGTTCACACACATTGCCTCATTAAATGGTGCATATTCAGAATCGCACATTAGCTTTTCATTTTTAAATTCTTCATACATCATTTGACCATTTAATATGTTTAGTACATCTTTATCAAACAGCTCTCTTTTCGCATTTCGTAACTGCTCAACCTCTAATTTTCTAGAAACGTTCATTTTAAACTCCCCTTCTATTTTTAGTTTAATAAATGACTGAACAGGCATTTTGTTAAGTTGGAATTCTCTTGGATTCATTCCAAAAACATTTTTGAAAGCTCTACTATAAGCCTCTTGCGAAGAATAATCATAATCCAATGCAATATCTATTATCTTTCTATCATTCGTCAACTCCCCCGTAGATAAATACAATCTTCTCAAAAGAATATAACGTCTAATACTAATGCCTGTTACTTGGTGAAATCTAAAAGAACAGTAATACGGAGAATAACCCATATAACGCGATAATTCATTTAATGAAAATTCTTCTTTTAAATTGCTCTCAATCCAATCAATCATCTTCTGTATATGTTCATTCATTTACTCCCCCCTTATTAAGCATTATAAAAGATGTTCATTACTTTCTTTTGATATTTCTTGTGTTTTATAACATGGGCCATTCATTACATCGCTTCATTTTAAAGGATATCAAAAATAAAACACGAATGTTGTAAATTAAGAATCTTTTCGTTCTCTAGTAAAAAATAAAGTTTGGAAAGGACGTTACAATGAACGAGCTAGAAAAAGAAATACTCCAATTAATAAATGAACGCTATCCATTCAATTTTATTAACATTAAATCTATAACGAATGAAATGTATCAATGTCACGCACAACAAGGTACTTACTTCATTAGAATTACAAACTACAAAACATATGAAGAACAGTTAGAAGAAGTTACATATACGAACTTTTTATATCAAAATGGTTTAGCAGTTCCTCCTATAATACATTCTCTAAATGGGAATTTAGTAGAAAGGTTAACATTAGATAAGGAAATTTTTACCGTATTATATAAAACTGCTCCAGGTATACATTTACCAAGGTGCGAATGGAATTCTAATATGTTTAAAAAGCTTGGTAAACAAATTGGAAAATTACATCGCATTTCTAAAAGCTTTGAACAGACTAATCTGGTTAAACATATAAACGATTGGTATGAAAATGAAGAATATAATTTTCTTAAGTATATCCCTAAAGAAGAAACTACTATAAGAGAAATTGCATCTGACGTTTTAACTTCTATAAAAGAGCTACAAAAATCCACTTCAAATTACGGCTTAATTCACGGCGATTTATGGTTAGAAAACATTTTAGTTGAAAACAATTCAAACTTAACAATGATTGATTTTCAAGACTGTGAAAAACATTTTTACATATTTGATTTAGCAGTTCCTATTTATAGTGCGATAGAATATTCATTTGCTGGAAATGGAAATATCGTTGACTATGAGCATTCTATTACAAAAGCAATATTTGCCGGGTATCAAGAGGAAAATGAACTACCTAAAGAGATGATAGACAAGTTTCCAATGTTTATTAAATTAAAGGAGATTTTTGAATATAGCTTACTGCATATGTACTGGGATAAAGAAGAATTAACTGAGGAACAAGTACGGATAATGAACCTTTATAGGATGAAAATCGAAAATAAGTATACCTATGTTCATGTTTAAAAGTGCTGATTCAAAAGTCTGTTCAAATACACTTCATTTTGCGGAGGTACTTTCTCAGCAAATCTAGCTGTAATAATAATAGGAGCCCATTGAAAAATTTCATCTCTTGTTAGATCGGTATTACTGCAATATATTTGCAAATACATTTCTGCTAATTCTATATTAGACTGCGCATACAATAAATATGTACGAAATACATCTGCACGAATATCACCTGAACTAGCATCAACCCAATCTATAATATTCACGTTCTTATTATTCAAAATTAGATTAAACGGATGGAAATCCCCATGACATAATCTAGGTTCAAATTTGATTGAATGTAACTTATTCAATATACTTTCCTTTTGTTTTTCATCCAATTTATGTACAGATTTAATTTGACGCTCTAACCTTTCTCTCATTGATTCTATTTCATCTGTGTTCACACGTATAGCATGAATCTTTTTTTGTTCATTTACACAAATATTTATGTAATGCTCTGCTTTATTCAAATTATTAAGTAGAAGCTCACCAACACTTTCCCCTTCTACATATTCCATAATAATAGCTTGTCTACCTTGTATCTCTGAAACTTCAAATACTTTAGGTACGTGTAAATCACGTGAATATGCATACTTTTGTTTTTGTGCTTCATATAGAGATTCTGTATTAGGGAGGTATTGTTCAAACAATTTTACAACTTTATTATCACATAGATAAATTTCAGCTGTATTGCCTTTTGCTATCGGATTTCCTAAATTCAATTCATTTCTCCCCTTACAGTAATTTAAGATAACGCTTTATACTCCTCTATAAATTCAGTGTAATTATACTGAAACCCTTCTTCATGAATATATAAAAACTTACTACTTTCTATCCTTAAATAGAAAGTGGTAAGTTTATTTGTTTCGGGATATCTGAACGGAACTCTGGTGTATGCAAGATAGTCAGTGAATAACCCTGTTGAATGAACGATACTTCATTATGTTTACACTCAAATGGAATACTATTTTTCTTGAATTTATTTTGGATTCGTTGTAAAAATGCTTGATCTGGTGTTCCGAAAGAAACGTGTACTTTCGGTGGTAAAGCTTTCATCGCAATTGGAATCCATGGTCGCTGCCACCAAGTTGCGACGACATAGGCAGTTCCACCTATAACAAAGTTAAAAATATCTCCATCCTCCATCGTTTTCATATCTAGATTTAATTTCAACCATTTCGTAAATACAGGTACACTTTTAACGGGAAGACCGATTTCTCTTACATATAAAACGTTTAATGGTGAATGCGGTACTAATACATCTTCTTTAACATAACTATGCGCGATAATTTCGAGAAGATTTCCATCGCCATCTCTGAAATATAAGTTGAATCGGCCGCTCTCTTCATCAATTGTATGACCATCTTTCCATTTCACAATGAGTAATCCAGAATCCTTTAACCACCTTGCTGTTTCATGAAATTTTGAATATGGAATCTCAAAAGCAAAATGTGTAGGTGCAATTGGTTCATACACTTCTTGAAAGCTAATTGTTGTGTATGGCGTTACTTCAAATTGAATAAACGATGCCGTTTCTTTTTTGATTGGAAAAGATAATATATCCTTATAAACTTGTTTTACCCCTTCTATGGAAACTGTTTGTAGTTTTATATCTGATATATGCGTAATCACGTTACATTCCCCCTCGTTTCTTATTATCTATTCGTATTGTATTACACTTATAAATAGATAGAATCAAACAGAAGGATGGATATTTCAAATAAAAAACTACAACTTTAGTATGAATATGTTAGCTTCTTTCATTGTGAGTACAGTAACGTTTCAAAACAATTACCCTCCATATTTCATCTTTTTGATTAACACTTTACTTATTTCTATTTTTTCAAGTTTCCCCTGCATTGTTTCCATATAAAAAAGCTGTCTTTCCTTAAATGAAAAGCAGCTTTTACAGTAAAATATATTAAGATTTTACAGCAATAATCATAAACCTTTTTGAATTCGTACGAATACCTTTTTCAGAGCTATTAGCATCAATAAATTTTTGTAGAATAGTAAAATCCTCTTCTTTTTCTCCAAAATTAGGAATAATAGGCGTATGTTTTAATAAGAAAATAAGATCTTCAGGCGTACTGTAATAATCAGTAATATCATATTCACGTACTTGCACAAGTTCAAATCCTGCACTAATAAGTTCACTCATATACTTTTCTTTTAATATGCCATCTCTTTCACCTAAACATTGTCCTCGTCCAAATGCTTCTTTAAGATTCAATTTATCACGTTCGCAAACTTGTTGTGTTAAGAAAAAAGCACCCTTTTTCATTACTTTTGCTAACTCAGATGCTATAAACGGTGCATGACAACTAGAAGCAATATCAAAATGATCACGCGGAAAAATTAATGCTTCAGAATCCATTTGAAAAAACTCAACGTTTTGTACACCTGATTTTTTCAAGTTGGAATGTGCCGTTTCAATCATACCGTTAGAATTATCAATTCCAATTAACAATTTAGCTGATGATGCTATGTGAAGTACATTCTCTCCTCCACCTGTACCAACATCAAGTAGCGTGTCTGATAGTTTACATCTTTCTTTCACTTCTCCATAAAAGTCCCATGTATCTCCTACAGTTTCACATTTTATTTTACTAAAATCCCATCCATTTACTTTTCCTACTTTATCATAAAAGTTTTTATACTCTAACTCGTTCATTTTATTATTTCCCCTTTGTTACTATGCATGAAATGTTTAATCCTGAAAACCCTCGAATTAGACTCATAGTTTATATTTTCGTAACTCTCTTTTTATATCCGGTACAAATCTTTCAGTTTCAAACAACTACTTCCTTCGAGCAATACATAATTTCATCTATCCCACCTCAATTAAAAGATTATATCTACGATAACATCATTTAATTATGTATATTATAAAATATAAATTATTGAAATGGCAACTTTCTGTTTTTTAATTTACATAATAAATTTATGGTTAACCTATATTAATATATTATAAATGTTTCCTTCCCCAACCACACATACTATCCAAAACTACACTTACCGTTTTTCCATGCTCAGTTAAGCTATACTCCACTTTAGGTGGTATTTCTTGATAAATTTCGCGTTCTATTAGTCGATCTAACTCTAATTCTCTAAGTTGCTTCGCTAATGTTCCTTGAGATATGTCTGGTATTAATCGCTTTAATTCACCAAATCGTTTCGTTCCATCTGTTAGCAAAATAAATAAAATGAGTGGCTTCCATTTCCCACCGATTATTTGTAATGTCGCTATTACCCCTTTTAACTTTGGTTCTTGTAAATCCATTTTTCTCACCTCTCCTCAGATATCATAAAACATATTTAGCAATTTTTCATATTACTTATCCGCATGAATAGCGATTAGTACGAAATTTGTGACTATGTACATATAAAGTGCGTACTTTTCACTTGCTATCTTTTAGCGAATAATAAAGGCATAACAGTTTTATTTTAAAGTTTTTATTAAGGGAGTGGCTTAAATATGTCTATAACTACATTAAAAGGTAGCCGTATCGTTATCATTGGTGGGAGTTCTGGTATTGGATTTGCAACAGCAGAACAAGCAATTGAACAAGGAGCACATGTTATTATTGCAGGGCGTTCGAAAGAAAAATTAATGGTTGCTCAAGAAGTAATAAATAACAATCATCTTCAAACTTATGTAATCGATAATAAGGATACAAACCAATTACAAGATTTTTTCAAAAAGGTTGGGAATTTTAATCATTTGTTCACACCAGGAGCTTCTTACACACTTGGACCAATAACCGCTACAAATGATATTGCTGAAAGCAGCTTTAGCGGAAAGTTTTGGCCACAATATTATGCCGTAAAATATGCAATTCCTTTTCTTTCAAACTCTGGATCGATCGTGTTAATGTCCGATGCATTTAGTCAAAGACCACTTAAAGGTGCGCCTGCTTACGGAGCTTGTAATGGTGCTATTGAAAGTTTAGGGAAAGCTTTAGCTGTTGAATTAGCTCCTATAAGAGTTAATGTTGTTTCTCCTGGAACGATACGGAGGGAACACGAACAAAGCGAAAATAGACTAACTGCTTATGAAGCTTATAAATCTCTTTCTCTTGTAAAAAGGCCTGGGCATAATGATGAAATTGCACATACTGTTCTATATTTAATGCAAAATAGTTTTACTACAGGCAATGTATTGTTTCCTGATGGAGGATACACATACCATTAAATTATTTAAAACAAAAGCCCCTTATAAAGGTGGCTTTTGTTTATAATTTAAAAAATTCTGAAATAATACAGGATCCTCCTTTAAAAGTCCTGCTAAAAACATAAGTTGCGGATAAGGTTGTAAGATTAAGTCTTTATTCATTTTTTCTTTCAATACAGCTATTCCATCTTGCTTAATATAATCATTTAGTGTTATTTCCTTACTACAAATAAGCCTAATATCATTTACTGAAAGTAATAAGAGCCCGTTCGTTTCAGAAGATGGAGTTGGTTCATTTTCTGCATGTGCCATATACATAATAGATAAACTTTTATCTGGACTATCAATAATTAATATTGGATTGATCTCATTTTCTAATTTTATTTTCTTTGATTGTGCATTCCAATTCTTTTTATAAAATGTAGTTGGTGAATTCAATATAGTAATATCGATAGAAGCTTCTTCTTTCACTTCTCTTTTAGCAGTTTCTACTGCTGTTTCATCCGCCTCTTTATGCCCTCCAAGTCTTACTACACCTAATGTATCCCCTTTACTCGTTGGTCCAACTTGAAAAACAAATAAATTCTTATACATTACATATGCACCAGATGTTCGTACATTCTTATCTATAGGTATCAATATTTACCCTCCTAAATTAACCATCTCACAAACCAGTTTACTATAATTTTATTATGTTTTTAAATTATCTTCAATCCAACACACAGCATCAAGTAAATTTTCCGCTATATAATTAGGTGCCGTTTCTATCCACGTATTTCTATACTTTGTTAATGAGCTTTCCCCATCCTGTTCGTACCAAAATCTTTTTCATATTTACCCTTTTGGCTGCAATCATATCCGTACTCCCTGTATCACCAATAAGAAAACAGTCTTTTAAACATAGAACATGTTCTTTCGCTGCTTTTATAAGTAAATCTATATTCGTTTTTTGGCAGTCGCAACTTGTCTTGATATTTATGGATATATTTATAAAGAAAAAAGGCATATAATTAATGCCTTTTTTCTTTATCATCATTTAACTGGATAACAAACTTCTGTAACCCACTTTTTAGGATCTGATTCCATCGCTGGGCTCACATGATAAATATTAAACATCGGGCCTGCTAATTCGTAACCCTCTGTCTCAATCCATTTTGCGGCTGCTTCATTTACGTTTGTCATTTGTTCATAACTTCCGCTTACTGTTATAGAAGCTACTTTGATTGGCTCTATTTTTTGAAAATGAACATCTTTTGTATTTTCATGCTTTCCTAAGATATTTAGCTGTATTTCTACATCTACATCATTTTCTTTGTATTCTTGATCATGGAAGACAGCGATACTATAACTCGGATGGGCCATACTAATATTTTTAATATGAATTTCTCGCATCAATATACTCCATAAATCGCCTTCACAATTATATGATGGAATAATCTTTCTAACACTCGCCACATATCTTTCTGGAATTTCTTTTATTGAAACATGATAGTTCATCTCAACAACATCCTCTCTCATCGTTTTCATTGAGTCATCGAGGAGACGTAATTGTTTTTGGAGGTTATCCATGTCTTCTTTAATTTGAGCACTACGATTTAAAAATCGTTCCTTAATATCATCTATATTATCGGATTCTATGATTTCTTTAATGGTAGCGATATTAAATCCCATATCTTTTAACGTTTGAATTTGATTTACTTTCTTTAACTGGGCTGCTGAATAGTATCGATAACCACTTTGTTCATCGACTTTTACTGGTTGCAATAATTCTACTTTATCGTAGTGTCTCAACATCCGTATACTAATGGAAGATAATTTTGAAAAGTCCCCTATTTTAAACATGATTTCCTCCTATAAATTACATCTACTTCGAACCTCAACTTTATCTTAAACAATGACATTGTGTGAGAGTCAACTGTTTATAACGCTTAAATTATATTTCTTTAATTATTTACCTCTGTACCTTTTTCCTTCTTAAGGCTATAAAGATTGATATTAATCCGTTCACAGCTAATAAAATTACTATAATACTTATAAGTAAAGCTACATCTGCCGCAAAGATTTTAATCGTATGCCATGGTGATCTTGTACTATAAGTAAGAATTGGAATGAAAATAATAGATAATAGTAGGAATAGATTCCCTATAAATAACCAAGTTAGTCTTTTAACAGTTTTCTTATGTTTATATTTTTTAATTAACATAATTGATATAATGAAAAGCGCGAATATAACTATAGACATAACAATTTGTATAAATGGTATGTTTTTAGGGGGATCAACCGGTACTTCTCCATTCAAAATACTAATAATCCCATTTTTCAATACCGATAGTACTGATTCTTCTAATACATGATTTTTATTTGTTAAAATCACACCACCCCAGCCACTTTTATTTAAAATAAATATTTCTGCACGAGCATCAGGCGTTGATCCTGAGTGCCAAATCATCGTTTCGCTTTCATTTATATTTGTTGTTCTTAATCCAAAACCATAACTTTTTTCTGATTTTTTTTTATAAAGTGGTGACAGATAAAGATCCATGTTTTCTTGCTTTAAAAATTGAGCATCCTCTGGCCGATTCAAAAACATAATAAATTGAAGCATATCTTCTAAATTTGCAGTAATATAGCCATACGGTGCCCCTGCATTATCATAGGACACTACACTTTTTCTTGGTATGCCAAACCACGACTGATAACCTGTTAAATAACCTTTTTCATATGCAGTTTCTTTACTTGCTGCCGCGCCATTCATATTTAATGGCTGAAAAATATGCTTTTCCATATATGATGAATATGTTTCATTTGTGACGGCCTCAATAAGTGCACCAAGTATTATATAATTCGCATTACTATATTGATATTTTTCACCTGGTGGAGCAGTTAATTTTACATTTGATAGTTTCATTACATTTTCTTGTAATGCTGTAGAATTTTCGGATTGCTTATCTGATAATGCTAAGCCCTCATATGTACTGATTCCGCTTGTATGAGTTAGTAGATGTTGGATTGTTATAGTTGAGGATATTTTAGGATATTTTAGTTTAAACCAAGGAAGATACCGTTGAACTGGATCCTCTAATTTTAATTTTTTATCTTCTATTAATTTCACTACAGCTAAAGCTGATAAAGATTTACTTATTGAGCCGATTGCAAATGGGGTTTTACTAGTTACCTTTTTTTCAGATTCCCCAGTAATCCCCATCGTTTTTGTGAAAAATACATCTTTATTATGTACAATTGCAACAGAAGCTCCTGGAATGTTCTGCTCCTTTATAAATTTTTCAATATACTTATCTAATGCAATTTTAATATTTTGCTGAGCATAAACTTTTGAATCTGTAATACATAACATTAATACATTACAAAGAATATAAATTAGAGACATTTTATAGATCGTATTCTTCATTATGCTTTAGACAGCTTTCGTTTTTTATAACTTACTAAACTAATAAATACTACTGCAGAGAACATAAAACTAATCATTATTAATAATGAATTCCACCATTGATTTTCTGAAATACGATATAAAAGATTATACTGAAATGTATTTTTACTATTAGTTGGATTAAATGATCTAGTTAAAAATATTGTGAATGTAGTTTGCGAGATGAGGTAAGTAATAATTGCGATGAATATGCCGCGTAAGATAGATGTGTTTAATTTCCCCTTTTCATTTTTAAGTTGTTTCATTTTAACTTGTAAATCAATCTCATTTATTTCTAAATAATCTTGAACAAATAATTGAGGTGTACCTAAATCATCTATACTATCTTCACCATGTTCACGACATTCTTGAATATGTTCTAATATTTGTCGCTTAATATTTTTCCTTTCTTCTAAACTAATATCGTATTGCTTTAATTCCTTAAGTACGTCTGTTAAAAATTGCTTTTCTTTACCTATCAATCTATTCCTCATTTCAGAAGGTCTCCTCTCAAACCGCTTTTTAATAATGTTTGAATATCTGATTGCAATTCTAACCACTCATTAATTTTCTTCTCAAGACGTATTTTTCCGTTTTCATTAATTTCATAATAAATCCTAACTTTACCACTGTCTGTTACTACTTGATAAGTATTAACCCACTCTTGATTTTTCAACTTAGTTAATATGGGGTAAATACTTCCTACTCCTTTCAATTTTAAATTGTTTACTTCAAGTTCTTTCATAATCTCATAACCATAACTTTTCTTTTTCGACAAAATAGATAATACACACATTTCTAAATGACCTTTAATTAAACTTGTTCTGTCCATAGGATAAATTTAACAGAAATATATACT
>NZ_QOZX01000100.1:0-993 GCF_008368895.1 Bacillus sp. BB081 | reverse complement strand
GTTCAGTTTTCAAAGAACTTTTTTGGTGGAGCCTAGCGGGATCGAACCGCTGACCTCCTGCGTGCAAGGCAGGCGCTCTCCCAGCTGAGCTAAGGCCCCAAACAATTATCGGGAAGACAGGATTTGAACCTGCGACCCCCTGGTCCCAAACCAGGTGCTCTACCAAGCTGAGCCACTTCCCGAAAGAAAACGCGCCCGAGAGGAGTCGAACCCCTAACCTCTTGATCCGTAGTCAAACGCTCTATCCAATTGAGCTACGGGCGCATATGGTGCCGAGGGCGGGGGTCGAACCCGCACGGTGGTCACCCACCGCAGGATTTTAAGTCCTGTGCGTCTGCCTGTTCCGCCACCCCGGCATGTCATATTGGAAATTGGAGCGGAAGACGGGATTCGAACCCGCGACCCCAACCTTGGCAAGGTTGTATTCTACCACTGAACTACTTCCGCAAGACATGTTTGAGTTATTTCATTAAAAGTGCGGGTGAAGGGAGTCGAACCCCCACGCCAAAGGCGCTAGATCCTAAGTCTAGTGCGTCTGCCAATTCCGCCACACCCGCATATTTCATTAAAATGGTGAGCCATGAAGGATTCGAACCTTCGACCCTCTGATTAAAAGTCAGATGCTCTACCAACTGAGCTAATGGCTCTTGCAATAAAAACTGGTGCCGACTAGAGGACTTGAACCCCCAACCTACTGATTACAAGTCAGTTGCTCTACCAATTGAGCTAAGTCGGCTAAATGGTGGAGGATGACGGGATCGAACCGCCGACCCCCTGCTTGTAAGGCAGGTGCTCTCCCAGCTGAGCTAATCCTCCGAATTGCCTGGCAACGTCCTACTCTCACAGGGACAAGGTCCCAACTACCATCGGCGCTAGAGAGCTTAACTTCCGTGTTCGGTATGGGAACGGGTGTGACCTCTCTGCCATCATTACCAGACTGTATTCATTTAAGACAAGAATCATCATAACTTATTTAACTTTTAAAGTCAACAA
>NZ_QOZX01000010.1:0-10798 GCF_008368895.1 Bacillus sp. BB081 | reverse complement strand
TTTTCAGGGTTCACTTCAAATTTCCCATAGCCTTTTGTTTGCATTTTATTAGATATTCATTTCAATTTATACGTGACTAATAAATCTTAACCCTTTACTTAAAGAGGTCGGCACAACTGATGCATGATTCTCCCCTTCAGCTTCATAAAACGTAAATCGAAACTGATCGTGTTTTACTCGGAGAAGGCGCTCTGATAATTCATTTGCACCTACAACCATATGCTCTCGTTCTAGTGAACCAACTGTAAGAAATACTCCTGTTTCAACTTTTGCATTGTTTAACTCATTTATTAGATTCTCTTCTTTTTCAAGCACGGATTGGTTATTCCACCAAATAGATGGACTACTAATAAAATAACTTTGAAAGGCATTTACATTTGTAAATAGTATATGTAAAGCAAATAAACCACCTAGCGAATGCCCAAATAATGTTTGCTTCCCTTTATCAATCTCATAATTATTTTCAATTTGAGGTTTTAATTCTTCTTCAATAAAAGTAAAGAAATTATGTGCTCCTCCTGTTTTAGGCCACGGTTTACCGTCTGGTTTTAAAGGGGCATCTTTTGAAATTACACTAGGCGTAAAATCATAGCATCTTTCCTCACCTGAAAATGCCCCTTCAATTGGATAACCAATACCTACTATAATGGCTGGTGAAACACCTGTTTTTTCCGCTCTAACTGATTGTATTTTAACCGCTTCGTGGAATGTTTGAAAAAAAGCATTGCCATCTAATACGTATATAACAGGATATCCTGACTCTGGTGCTGGCTGCCTCGGCTTTGAAATATGAATTTGATATTCTTTACTTTCTAATTTTGAATACATTTTCCACTGTTCTGTATTCGTTGTAATAATCTGCTGTTTTTCAATAGTAGTATTCATCTTATATTCCCCCCTCCTTAACTCGTTACATATATTTCTACTTTCTCTTCTTGAGATACAACGCTATCGTATCCAAAACAAACAGGAGATCCGTTATACGGATCAATCATGACACGCGCATCAATATGAAATACTTCTTTTAACACTTCATTTGTAATGATTTCTTCTGGGCTACCAGTTGTAACGATTTCCCCTTCCTTCATTGCAATAATTTCATCTGAAAACCTTGCTGCATGGTTAATATCATGTAGTACCATTACGACCGTACAATTATGTTCTTTATTTAACTTCTCCACAATTTGTAATACATCTAGTTGATGAGACATATCAAGATATGTCGTTGGTTCATCTAGTAGTAACACTTCTGTCTCTTGTGCTAAAGCCATCGCTAGCCATACCTTTTGTCGTTGACCACCTGATAGATTTGCAATTTGTCTCGTTCGAAATTCAGAAGTTTTCGTTATATCTAGTGCCCAATCAATCATCTCTTTATCTTTTGAAGTTAACTTATTTACGTTATTTCGATGTGGATAGCGTCCATAAGAAATTAACTCTTCTACTTTAAGCTCTCCTGGCGCAATTGGAGTTTGCGGAAGTAAAGCTAACTGCTTCGCAATTTCTTTCGTTGGAATTGTATTTAAATCCTGTCCTTGCAAATATATTTTACCGCTCTTTTGCTTTAAAATTCTTCCCATTGTTTTTAACAATGTCGATTTGCCACACCCGTTTGGCCCTATAATTGTCGTTACTTTTCCTTCTTGTATTTCCACATTTAAATCGCGAAACACTGTAAGCTTTTCATAACTCGTTTCTAAATTTTTTGCACTTAAAATACTCACTTTTATTCCTCCTCTTACGCTTTCGCCTTATAAAGTAAATATAAGAAATACGGTACACCGACAATAGAAATAACGATTCCAACTGGTAACTCTACAGGTGTGAAAACTGTTTTTGCAATAAAGTCTGAAGCAATTACAAGAAACATTCCGATTACTCCACACGTAGGAATGATGTACTTATGCTGAATACCAACAAGCCTTTTCGCTATGTGCGGTGCCATTAATCCAATGAAACCAATACTTCCTGAAACTGCGACACATGCGCTCACAAGTCCGATACTACTTAGTAGTAAAATAGATTTCTCTCTTTCTACTGAAACACCTAGACTTGTAATACTCGTTTCTTCCAGTTGAAATAAATCTAATAAATAAGCCTTCTTTTGTATAAGTGGAATTAATATGATAAGCCACGGCAACATAGCAACAATATACTTCCAGTTTGCGCTATATATGCTTCCAGACACCCAAACTGCAGCCATTTCGAAATCAGTTGACTTCATTTTGAGTGATAAGTACATAGAAAATGCTCCAAATCCTGATCCAATTGCAATCCCTGTTAATAAAAGACGTTGCGAGTCTAGCTTACCGTTTTTCCATGAAAACAGATAAATGATGATAGCTGCACCTAATCCGCCGACTAAACCAAACATTGGCATCATCATAATAGACATCCAGTCTGTGCTCTTTAATTGCCCTTGAAAGAAAAACATAAAAATAACGATGGCTGTTCCGGCCCCAGCATTCACTCCTAAAATACCTGGGTCTGCCAATCCATTTCTCGTAATCCCTTGAATAACAGCACCTGCAACGCCGAGGCCTAATCCTACTAACCCAGCAATTACGATGCGTGGAAGACGAAAATCAAAGATAACTAGATCATGTTCTGGTACTGGATCAATTCTAAAAAGTGTTTTAAATACATCCGTAATCGTAATATCAAACGTACCGTTCGTTAAACTAATATAAATAGCACCAAAAATTAAAAATATAATAATCCCCATTGTCATTCCGAAACGTTGACTTGAACTTTTAGGCATGTCTCTCTCCCCCTCTTGTACGGATTAAATAAAGAAAGAAAGGAATTCCAATTAAGGAGGTAACGACGCCAATTGGTGTTTCAAATGGATAGTTTACAAATCTACTCAAAACGTCACATAATGCTAAGAAAACCCCGCCAATAACACCTGCACATGGCAAAATCCACTTATAATCTACCCCAATTATAAAGCGAGTAATGTGCGGAATAATTAAACCTACAAAACCTACTTTCCCGACTAAAGCAACTGCTGTTCCTGTTAAAAGAATAACGGATAAAATCGCCATCGCTTTAACTAGTTTTGTACGTTGTCCCAGATTAATAGATACCTCTTCTCCTAAAGAAAGAATGGTAATAGATTTTGATATTAATAATGCTAAAGCTATCCCAATTATCCCAAAAGGTATCGTGATTTTAATTACAGTAGGATCCACTTGATCTAATTTTGCATTAAACCAAAAACTAACATTTTGAGAAATTTGGAAATATGAAGCCATCGCAGCAGATACACTACTTAAAAATGTTCCAATAACTGTTCCGATAATTGCTAACCTAACTGGTGATAAACCATTTTGAAGGAGCGAACCAAAACCAAACACGATACCTGCTCCTAGTGCAGAACCAATCATTGAACATAAAACCATACCAATTAATGACATTCCCGGTAGAAAAATCATACAAAGTGTAATAACAAAAGCTGCCCCATCCGTCACACCCATAATAGAAGGGGATGCAAGATAGTTTCTTGTCATCCCCTGCATAAGTGCTCCTGATATGGCTAGAAATGCTCCGACTAAAAGAGCTGCAACTACCCTTGGTAAACGTGAAGTAATAATAATATTATGATTTACATCACTTGAATCAAAATGAAATAATGCGTTCCACACTGTTTCAGCATCAATACTTTTTGCCCCATACAAAATAGAAAGTATAACTGTAAATAAAATGAGTATGGGTGCTATACACAATATAGTTACTGGTACTGCATTTGTTTTCTGCATATCATTCAACGCACCTTACTTATTGTATTATTTAGATAAATTTTTCACTGCTTCTTTTAAGAATGCTGTTTTACTCCAAGCTGTACCACCTTGTGCCATTGGATCTACAACGTTTACAAATACTTTCTTTTCTTTCGCAGCATTCATACTTTGCCAAATTGGATTCTTTTCAATGTCTTCTAACACTTTCGGTTTATTATTTTCACTTGCCTCGTATTGTAAGAAGATATAATCAGGATTAACTTCAGCTAATTTTTCTAAAGAAATCTTTTCTTGTGCTTTTACCGTTTTAAGTTGTTCTGGAGCAGTTAGTCCAAGATCTTTATAAATTACAGGGTTGAAGTATACTCCTTCTGGGTATAGGAATAAGTCGTTTGCTCTTAGTCTAATGACAAGTACTTTTTTGTCTTTTAACTTATCTCCTAATTTTGCTTTTGCTTTTTCAGCATCCGTATTGTAATCTTTAATAATCTTTTCTGCTTTATCTTTTTTACCAGTTAATTCTCCCATTAACTTTAAATTATCTTCCCAATTTGTTGAAACGTGTGATACCGGGAATGTCGGAGCTACTTTCGTGAACTTTTCAGCTGTTTCTGCTGGGAATTTCGTACTTGATGTAATAACATCTGGTTTTAATTGTAGTAATGTTTCAAAATTTGGTTCCATCTTCTCACCAACAGATTTTGCACCTTCTAAATCTTTTTCAAGATACTTCGGTAATTTACCACCGACAGTAATAGCACCTACTGGCTTAATACCAAGTACCGCTGCATCTTCCATTGACTCTAAACTAGCTGTCGCAATTTTATCTACTTTTGCTGGCACTGTATATTCTTTACCTAAATATGTAATTTTTCTTTTTTCGTCTTTTTTCGTTTCCGTAGCTTTTGTCTGTTGCTTTTGTTCTCCTGAAGTTTTATCCGTACTATTGCATGCTGCTAGTCCTACACTTAAAACTGTAACCATCCCTAAAGTAAATAACTTCTTGTTCATCTTTATATAACTCCTCCCGAATTTTCAAACTATATTCTCAACAAAATTTAACTATATGAACCTTGTCTTACATATATATTTCATTAGATTAATAATTCTATCCAGAACTCATTCTCGTTCACTTCCCCTAAACTATAATTATTTTACACTTCATCTATTGATAACGCTTTTCATTGATAATGATTATCGTTACTAAGTATATATTTAATATGCAATTATTTCAAGAAAGATTTGAAAAATTTTAACAAACTGAATAAAAAAGAAGTATCCACCTAATCTTAGGAAGATACTTCTTTTTTTAGAAATTTATATGTAATTCAACTGGACAATGGTCTGATCCCATTACTTCACTATTAATTTTCGCCTCTGTTATTTTGTCTTTCATTCTTTCGGAAACAACAAAATAATCTAAACGCCATCCAATATTTTTTGCTCTCGCTCCCATACGATACGACCACCACGAATATGCACCTTCCTGATCAGGATACAGATAACGATACGTATCAATAAATCCTTCTTCTAAAATACATGTGAATTTCTCTCGTTCCTCATCAGAGAATCCAGGGTTTTTACGATTACTTTTTGGATTTTTTAAATCGATTTCTTTATGAGCAACGTTTAAATCACCGAAAAAAACAACGGGCTTTTTTTCATCTAATTGCTTAATATAAGCCCTGAAATCATCTTCCCATTTCATTCTGTAATCTAATCGTTCTAATCCTCGTTTTGAGTTTGGTGTATATAACGTTATCATGTAAAAATCTTCGAATTCTAAAGTAATAACTCGGCCTTCTTGATCATGCTCTTCAATTCCTAAACCGTATGTTACAGATAGCGGTTCTTTTTTCGTGAAAATAGCTGTTCCTGAATAGCCTTTTTTCACAGCATAATTCCAGTATGTATAATATCCCTCTGGATTTAAATCAATTTGCCCATCTTGTAATTTAATCTCTTGTAAACAAAATATATCAGCATTTGATTCCTCAAGATATTCTAAAAATCCACCTTTTGCGACAACTGCTCGCAAACCATTTACATTCCACGAAATTAACTTCACCTATAGTCCTCCTCTTGATGTTCACTTTCAAATTTCATGCTATCACAAAATAGAAAAACAATCATATTTTCACCTTTGTAATCTTGCTCTTACATTTGTGAATACATACATACGCACTTTATTCAGGTTATACTAATTTCAGAGGTGATGTTCTTTGCACAATGAAGGGATTACGTTAACAAATGAGCATTGGCAAGCAATTATTCATAATGATTCTTCCTATGATAGTAAATTCTTTTATGCTGTGAAATCAACCAGAATCTTTTGCCGACCGTCATGCAAATCAAGAATACCGAATAGAAACAATGTACGAATTTTTCATCATGCAGAGCAAGCATTAAGTGAAAACTTTCGCCCTTGCAAACGTTGTAAACCAAATGGGCTCACTTTACCTAATGAAGAGTGGGTAGAACAAATTAAAGATTATATCAAAAAGCACTTTGACGAATTATTAACTCTCGACATACTTGCTGAAATATGTCATGGTAGCCCATTTCATTTGCAACGCACTTTCAAAAAAGTAACAGGAATAAGTCCAATAGAATATATACAGCAGTTTAGGATTGTTAAAGCGGCAGAACACCTTTTACACACAAATCAATCCATTAAAGAAATTAGTACTGCTGTCGGGATAGAAAACCCAGAGTATTTCGCAACTTTATTTAAAAAGAAAACCGGATTCACTCCTACTGAATATCGAAAAAAGAACGAAATGAAAGAAGGATAAAATAATGAATTCCTCCAAAAATAAATTTATATATTGGACGCTACTTACACATGAAAATTGGCAGTTTCATATTGCTGCAACTGAAAATGGACTATGCTTCATTGGATCACAAGATGAAAAATTTGAAGAACTAAATATATGGGCTAGAAAGAAATTGCCACAACATATATTGGCATGTAATCCAGATTACCTACAATCATATATGAAAGAAGTTATCGAGTATTTAGAAAGTAAACGTGAAACTTTTACATTCCCTATCGATGCTTACGGAACTAATTTTCAATTATCTGTTTGGAATACGGTACGTGAAATTCCTTATGGAAAGACATATTCTTATTCAGAAATTGCCGAAAGAATGCAAAAAACTACTGCTGTGCGTGCCGTTGCTACTGCTATTGCTGCCAACCCTCTTCTCATTACAATTCCTTGCCATCGTGTTATTGGAAAGAATGGTAAACTAACCGGTTTTAGGGGTGGATTAGAAATGAAGAAAGTGTTGCTTACATTAGAAAAATCTCCGGTAGAATGTATATGACAGCAAAATATACTAGCGCATTAACTTTATCAGTTCCAACAGAGTTTAGTTTCCAAGAAAATTTACGCTATCTATCACGTTCTAACAATGAATGTATGTTTCACATTGAAGATAACAAAATTTATAAAGTTATCCCTGTTCAGGATGTACATCCTTTAGTTGAAATTAGTATGAATACGGATGATACTATTCAAATACGTTTTTTAGGAGAATCCTATATCTCTGAAAAATGGATATGCAAAGCTGTTGCTAACTATGTAACTGAATGGTTTGATTTAAATACCGATTTGGCTCCCTTCTATCAATTAGCTAAACTTGATCCACTCCTTCGATGTCCTACTCAAAAGTTTTATGGACTTCGAACTTTAGGTATTCCTGATTTATTTGAAGCACTTTCCTGGGGAATTATCGGTCAACAAATTAATCTCACATATGCTTATACGCTAAAAAGAAGATTAGTTGAGACATTTGGAAGTTATGTAGAATGGGACGATAAAAAACATTGGATATTCCCTTCTCCTGAAACGATTGCACATTTACATGTAGAGGATCTCAAAAACTTAAAAATGACGACTAGAAAATGCGAATATGTAATCGGTGTTGCAAAGCTTATTACAGAAGGAAAACTATCAAAAGAATCTTTATTGCAAATACAAAATATAAAAATCGCTGAAAAACAATTAACTGCTATACACGGTATAGGACCGTGGACTGCCAACTATGTTTTAATGCGCTGTTTACGATTTCCTTCCGCTTTTCCCATTGACGATGTTGGCTTGCACAATGCAATTAAATGTATAACAGGTTCTGAAAGTAAACCGACTAAACATGAAATAAAAGATTTTGCGGCAAATTGGACCAACTGGGAATCTTACGCAACTTTTTATTTGTGGCGAGTATTATACTAAAAAACCAAGTAGCGCATCCGCACTACTTGGTTTTTTTAAGCTTGTTCTTCGAATCGTCTTGCGATTTCCACAATAACTTGAACAGCTTTTTCCATCGTATCCACCGAAACATATTCAAATTTACCGTGATAGTTTTCACCACCAGTGAAAATATTCGGCGTTGGTAATCCCATATACGATAATTGTGATCCATCTGTTCCACCACGAATCGGATGAATGTTTGGTTCGATATTTAAACTTTTCATCGCTTCATATGCAATATCAACAATTTCTCTCACTGGTTCGATTTTTTCAAGCATGTTATAGTATTGATCATTCATTTCTAAAACGACTGCATTTTGTCCATACTTCTCTTGCATTTGCTTCACAATATTTTCAACGTTATGTTTACGTGTCTCAAAATTTTCACGATCAAAATCTCGAATAATATAATACGCTTTACTTTGCTCAACATCACCATTTAAAGAAAGCAAATGATAGAATCCTTCATAGCCTTCTGTATATTCTGGTGCCTCTTCTACTGGTAAATGCCCATTAAACTCCATAGCAAGTTTAGTTGCGTTACGCATTTTATTTTTCGCTGTTCCAGGATGTGTATTCGTTCCGTTAAACGTTAACTTAGCACCTGCAGCATTAAAGCTTTCATATTCTAAACCACCTAATGGACCTCCATCCATCGTATAAGCGAATGATGCACCAAATGCTTCTACATCAAAATGCGCTGGTCCACGGCCAATTTCTTCATCTGGCGTAAACGCAACTCTAATTTTCCCATGCTTAATTTGCGGATTATGTATTAAATAATTCATTGCAACCATAATTTCTGTAAGACCAGCTTTATCATCTGCTCCTAGCAGTGTTGTACCATCAGTTGTAATAATCGTATGCCCTTTATAAGATGGTAATTCTGGGAACTGTTCCGGCGTTAACACAACATTTAGCTCTTCATTTAATGTAATTGCATTACCATCAAAGTTTTCATGAATTTGTGGCTTTACGTTTTTCCCTGTAAAGTCGGTTGCCGTATCTAAATGTGCTAAAAAGCCGATTACTGGAACATCCTTTTCCGTATTAGCAGGAAGTGTTGCCATTACATACCCATTATCATCCATTGTTACTTCTGTTAAGCCAATCTCTTTTAACTCTTCCACTAATAACTTACCAAACTCAATTTGTCCAGGTGTTGTTGGTACTGTATGACTTTCTTCATTTGATTGTGTATCAATCTTTACATATCTCGTAAATCTTTCAATAAGTTCTTGTTTCAAACTCATTCACTCCCTTTTATGTTTCTCTCTATTATAGTCCTTAAAACGAAATATTTTAACTTTTTTGACTGCGAATATATATTTCATTTGTATTTTAGAAATTATAAATACCAGCTAAAGAGTCGTAATATTTGTACATTAAAACTCTTACATGTAATATACATAATTATACAATATGGGAGGTTTTAAAGATGAGGCTAACTCTCTTTCGCTATTTTCTTTTTTTCTTAGGATTAATTTTTTTCGGCCTTGGAAATGCTCTTGCAGTCAAAGTTAAGTTTCTCGGTTTACATCCTTGGGAAGTTTTAAACATGGCTCTCTACCAAAGGTTTGGATGGACCATTGGTACGTGGAGTGTCATATGTGGATTATGTCTCGTTCTCATTTCTTTACTAGTAGATCGAAAATATATAAATGTGGGCACATTTTTAAATGCACTACTTATCGGTCCCATTATGGACTTTTTCTTACAATCAAATATCCTTCCAAACGCTAGTGATTTTTTATGGATAAATTTACTCATTTTATTATCCGGTATTGCCATTACAGGTATTGGGGGAGGGATGTACGTTGCGGCTGGGATTGGTGCTGGACCTCGCGATGGATTCATGCTTACTATTTCCGACAAAACAGGACTGTCTATTAGCCGTGCTAGAATTATAGTAGAATGTGTTGTACTAGTTATTGGATTTATGCTAGGAGGTCCTGTTTTCATCGTAACTTTTCTGTACACCTTTATTCAAAGTCCAATCTTTCAGCAATCATTTAAGATGTTTCAAACACTTTTACATACTTTACATAGCAAAAAGAAAATTAGTGAACATATTTAAAGTACAGTTTAATACAAATAAATTCACCCTATTTACGATTCTCACCGCAAATAGGGTGTTTCTTTTTTCATCTCACAATTTAAGAATATATACTACTCATTTACAATAAAAGTATATATATCGTCATAAATACAGCCATTTACTTTAATGACATACTTCCCTGGTTTACTAAAACGAATTGTGTATTTATTTAGTTGAATTGCTTCTTTATCTCCAGAAAGAACATCAATGCTTCTGCCACTCAATACATAAAATTCACTTTGATTCATCGTTACATCAATTGCATTGAAATTTTCTTCTTTCACCTGCTGTGTTTCTGCAGCACTTACACTTGGTTCTAAAAACAGTAGTCCACTTAATCCAATCGTCCCCGCTAAAGCAACTCCCGCAAACTTTTTAATCTTTTTCATCACAATGTCCTCCTTATAAATTTTGTGTAAAGGTGATTTTCTCCTTTACACCACAAAGCCTATATGTAATGAAATGAAAAGTAAACGGGGACCGTAAGACAAAATTCTACATCTTTTTCTCCAATTGAATATAAATCCAGCGTTTGGAATTTCGTCATACTTAAAATTGTTTCCTTAAACCAACTTCCATTTATATTATTCAGAAATTGAATAATTACTTATTGATTTAAGATTCTAAAAATAGTTGATAAAAATGCATTCTATAAAAAAAGAGTGTGTTTTATAAGTAAAAATTAAACACACTCCATA
>NZ_QOZX01000001.1:0-24732 GCF_008368895.1 Bacillus sp. BB081 | reverse complement strand
AACTTTATTATCTCTGTACAGCAGGATTTTTTCTTGTACCGCAATCGGTCCATTTTGTGAATAAATAATTATTGGATTAATATTAAGCAAGGCGGACCGCGCCACACCACAAATAGTAGTAAAGTAGGATTTTCTCTAGCTTGTGAGATGCAAAAAAATGAAAGAGATCGTTGATATTAGACGACCTCTTTCATTGCTTTCATTAAGCTTGTATTTCACTCATTAAAGCATGGGTATTACCTTCTGTATCTTTAAAGAATGTCATCCATGTTTCTGTTTGTCCCATTTTCGTTACAATATGTGGTTCATCGATAAAAACAACTTCCTTGCTTAACAGGTCTTCATAAGTCTCTTTAATTTTTTTAACTTGAAAATAAATGACTGAACTAGACTGAGCAAATTCCTCTTTTTCTGGAAGGCTTAAAAAAAGACGCAACCCGTTACACTCAAAGAATGCCATATTGTCCGTATTAAATAGAAACGATAATCCTAGTTTTTCTTTATAAAAAGTAATTGCCTTATCTAAATCTTTAACTGGCACCCCAATTTGACCGACTTTCTGAATCATAGTAGTTTCCAATGAGAATTTCCCCTTTCGAATATTATTTCATTCTAATAATATTCGATTAAACTTAGTATTTCTTATCCAAAATCACCTTTTTTCGAAATTCAATAGGAGAAACCCCGACATGCTGTTTAAACATTTTGCTAAAAGATACAGGGTTTTGTAATCCCAGTTCAAATGTTATATCAGTCATATTGAAATCTAGTTGTGTTAGAAGCTTTTTTGCTTTTAGAATTCTAAACTCTGATATATGCTGATGAGGCGTTTTGCCATATATTTGTGAGTATGTTCTTAGTAAATGGTTTGGTGATAAACAAGCAATTTGGGCAATGTCATTCAATTTAATTGCTTTATCATAATAGGACCTTATATAATCATGTGCGATACTAATCCTTCTATATAATTCTTCTCGTGTAGAATTACGCAGTGCACTTAATGATTCTACTTCTTTCCATGTATTGAAATGTTCAATTAGTATAATTTGCATTAACTTGTGAAATTGTTCCTCATAACCAACTGGATCGTTCTCAAGAATAGATAAGTTTTCTTTAAATTTTGTCATTTGAGACAGTAGAATTTTACTTGTATCATAAGTTTTTTCAAAGAATCCAATATAACTCTTATCATTAAAAGGATCGCTAAGAAGTTTATTGTTCGATTCTCTTAGTGAGTTTAAAATTCCCTCTGCAAATCCATCCTTAAAAAAGATACAAAAAGATTCTACGTCCTTATTTTCATCAATTGAAATTGTATAAGATCCTTCATTAAGAAGTAAATATCTGCTTTCTTCGACAGCAAAAAAACCTTTACTAGTCTTGTAATGCGCTTTTCCGTTAGAAAATGTTTTAATGGATAACTGGCCGTTCCCTTCCCAATAAAACTGGTTACTTTTTGCATGTAAAACAAAATTAGTAGAACCTAAACAATTCATAATATCGTCTCCATAAATATATAATTATAACCTTCAGATAATTCAATTATACATAATAATGGAGGTGGGTATAAAAATCTTTTCCTTCCTTAATGCATTTTGTTGAATTTTATCATAAATAATTTTCAAAAAAGATATTCAACAATCGAGCGCTTTAATGACATAAGGATCACTGAAATGAACAAGCCTTTTTTCAAAGTAACATTTACTACTACAAGCAAATACATTGTAGTAGTAAATGAGGTCATTTGTAGTACAACAAAAGGATAGAACAAGCAGAATTCCTCTGTTTGTATCTATCCTCTTCTTTTTGTCTATATAATGTTGCACATTATATAATTATTCTTGGTATGCCTATACAAAACACCTATCTCTTGATTCTAAATAAAATTTAAAAAAGTAAGGTTTTTTGTATTTATTCATTAGCGATATAAGCATTCTTATAAGTATAAACACCACCAAATTGATGCTTTTCAATTCCCTTTACGTAATCCTTTTGTACATATGCTGAACCAATATGATACAGCGGTGCTACAGCTGCATCTTCTAATAATACCTGCTCAGCTTCTAGCAATGCTCCCCATCGTTTCTCTGGTTCTAGTACAAAATCAGTTTTCGCTTTCTTTATTAATTCATCGAAACGAGAATTAGAGTAATTCATTTTATTATTCTGATTACCCGTCGTAAATAGCTCTAAGTAACTAATTGGGTCTTTATAGTCAGGTCCCCAATTTGCCATAGTTATATCGTAATCACCTGTTTGTTCTAACTGTAATTTTTGCTTAAATGGCTGTTGTTTAATTTGTATCGTTAATCCATGCAAATTCTTTTCTAAATCACCTTTTATATATTCTGCCATACGTTTTGCATTATCTTGTTCAAACGTTAAAAACTCGAAGTTTACTTGCTCTACTCCAAGCTCTTTTTTCGCTTCTTCCCAAATCTTTTTCGCATTTTGCAAATCATATGAAGAAAGATCTCCGTTTTCTTTTCTAAAATCTTTACCAGTCTCTTCATTTACATGACCAACTGGTACAAGTCCGCTTGCAGATTTTGCCCCGTTATTTATAAAGTGAGCAACGAAGTCCTCTTTATTTAACGCTAATGAAATAGATTGACGTACCTTTTTATTTGCTAATGCATTATTTTTTTCATTAAAACGTAGCATAGCAATTCCAGGATCACTCGACATATGTAATTCCTTATTCCCTTTATACTTGTCTACAAATTGAGAATTAATAGGCACTCGATCCAAATTACCAGCTTCGTATAAATTAACAGCCGTCATTGTATCCTTTACAATTTGAAAATTTATTTCATCTAATTTCACTTTCTTTTCATCCCAATATGTAGCATTCTTCTTTAATTGAAACTCTTGTTCATGCTTCCACTTCTCTAATACAAATGGCCCGTTATATATGAGATTACTAGATTCCAATGCATAATTCTTTCCTTGTTCTTTCAAAAATGATTCATGCTGTGGTAAGTATATAGGTAGTGCTAACAACTGTAAAAAATACGGAATTGGCTGTTCGAGTTCCACTTCTAACTTATAATCATTTATTGCTTTAACTCCAAGGTTATCAAGAGGCATTGTTCCTTTATTAATTTCTTTCGCATTTTTCACATGAAAGAGCATGGACGCATATTGAGACGCTGTTTCAGGGGTAATTGCACGTTTCCATGCAAACATAAAATCATTTGCTGTTACATTGTCACCATTTGACCATTTTGCATCTTTACGCAAATCAAATGTATATTTTTTACCATCTTCACTTCTTTTAAACGATTTTGCTACCGCTGGAATAGGCTGATCTTGATCATCTAATACATACAACCCTTCAAATATGTTTTGCATAACGTGCGCTGACGTACCATCCATCGTTTTCGCAGTATCAAGAGAAGGAATTTCTTCTGATACCGTTACATTTAATACTTGTTTTTTTGCCTCTGTTTCGCTTTTATTCGCTTTATTATTACAAGCTGTTAATAATAAAGATGTAACAAGTGCCATTACCATTAAATGGCTCTTCTTTCGCTTCATGAATTGTTCTCCTTAATTATAAAATATTATAAAGCGTTATATATTATAGCAGAAATATGAACAGAAAGATGCGACATTCTTTTGAATATTTATTCGTTCAAGAAAAAAAGCTATCCTTTTAAAAAAGGATAGCTAAAGATTGAATGTATAATCTGCGCTGTAAGCTTAAGTATTTATAAAAAGTCTCCTATTGTATACCTCCCTTTTTGCTTTAACTTTTCTTCTGTTTCATATAAATCCCCCATAATTAACTTAATAGGCGTATAGGGTACAGTTTGGTTGGGATATCTTCGTATCTCCATTCAGCAATGCTGCTTTGTTTTTTGGAATCCAGGTCAAGTTATACACTTAAGGATTTTGTAAGAATCAAGTAAGAAAAACGAGAACTTTGTTTCGTATAGTCAAAATATAAATTGAAGGAAGAAAGAGAGGTTAGGAGTTGCTAGAGCGATTACGAAAAAACCAGAACTGTTGGTTTTAGATGAACATATCAATGGTTTAGACGTTTTTACAACAGAACCTTAATTATCATACCTGTTTTTTACCATCACATATTGGAGGTTAAAACATGAATAAAAAAAAGAGAATACAAAAATCAGTACTTTCCTTTATCCTACTCTTTTCTTTAGGTATTTCATCTTTTCCACTTACAACAACAGCTATTCACGCAGATACACGTAAGAAACAACCTGTAGAAAAGAAACGAGTCTCTTTAACGGAGCGTACATCATTATTTCTTGAATATCTCCAGCAAGGTAAGTATGCAGAGGCACTTCAGTTAACGTCTGCTGCTTTTCAATCCAAGTTTACAGCAAACACATTACAAAACTGGTGGACACAAAGTGGCTGGAGCGGGATAAAAAACATGGAAATCCCCGTGATAAAAGAACGAAACTTGGTCCATCAGACGGTGGAAATTTCAGGAACTATTGAAGGAACTACCATACCGTTACTCCTTAAATTCACGCCTGGCGGGAAAGTAGATGAAGTTGGGGTAAGGACGCCTCCGAAATCTTATATTATCCCGCATCCTAGATATGATCAACCTGCTTCCTATCAAGAACGTGAAATCGTCATTGGAAATTCTACCTATCCGTTACCAGCCACATTAACAGTTCCAAAACATAAGCCTGGTGAAAAGGTACCCGTAGTTGTTCTTGTTCATGGTGCTGGCATCCATGATCGCGATAGTACATATCTGGGAACAAAAATCTTACGAGACATTGCGGTGGGCCTTTCATCCAACGGAATTGCAGTGTTGCGTTATGAAAAACGCACCTTAGCACATACATTAAAGATGAGTGCAGAACCTGTTACGTTAGACCGTGATACTACAGATGATGCCATACATGCAGCAAAATCAGCAGCGCAGCAGGAAGGCATTGATCCAAATAACATTTTCATTCTTGGACATAGTCTAGGAGCTGGCGCAATGCCGCGTATACTAAGAAAATCACCTCCCTCACTTGTTAGAGGAAGTATCTTACTGGCACCACCTGCACGCCCATTGACTGACATTGCCATTGATCAGAATCAATACCTAGGGGCGCCAAAAGAAGTAATCGATGAACTAAAAAGACAGGTCGCTTTTATCCAAGATCCTACTTTTAATCCTGACCATCCTCCATCTGGCTACAATTTTGGGTCGCCTCATTTTATGTATGATGTTTCTAGGTGGCGTCCAGTTGAAGAGGCAAGATCACGAAAAGAGCCTTTACTGATTCTGCAAGGAGCACGCGATTATCAAGTAACAGTAAAAAATGAATATACAAAATGGCAGGAGGGGCTTTCAAACCGCAGGAATGTTCAGTTCAATGAATACCCAAAATTGAATCATTTCTTCACGGAGGGTGATGGGGAATTAAGTCTTCCTAGTGAATATGAAATCCCTGCTAATGTTCCTGAGTACGTCATCCAGGACATTATTAAATGGGTCAACGAGACAAAAAATAAGTAGCATCAAAATCCTTCATATAATCATTATTACGTAAAGGATTTTTTGAAACTAGTGATTTTATCTAAATCATTCTCTTCTGTTTTATTAATCAACACTGATAAAAAATCTATCCTTTCCCTCTTTCTATCAATGTCGGCACATAAAAAAGGTTCAGACACAAAAACAGGCTGTGGAGAAGACTTTCTCCACAGCCTAAAAATACCTATCTTTGCAAACCTCGTTTATATTGACTTGCTTCAAATATAATACGCTCTTCATCTAACGTTTTACATTCGCCATTCCAAACGACACGCTTACCGTTAATAATTACATCGCTTATATCTTTTCCACTAGCGGCATATACAAGGTGTGACAACACTTCATCCGCTGGTTGTAAATGCGGCTTATTAGATGGGTCAATCGTAATAAAATCAGCACACTTTCCAGCCTCAAGTGATCCTGTTTGTTTCATCCCAATTACTTCAGCAGCTCCTTTAGTCGCAAGTGAAAGGGCTGTTTCAACCGGTAACGCTGTTGCGTCTTGGTGAATACCTTTTTGTAATAATGTTGCTATGCGCATTTCTTCAAACATATCTAAATTGTTATTAGATGCCACACTATCTGTTGCAATTCCTACTTTCACTCCTGCTTCTAACATCGCTTTTACATTCGCTATACCAGAACCTAGTTTTAAATTACTATTCGGGTTATGAGCTACTCGAACATCGTGTTCTGCTAAAAATGCACGCTCATTTTCATTTAACACTACACCGTGCGCAATGACTGTTGGGCGTTTAAACAGCCCGCAACTTGCTGCATATTCTACTGGGCGTTTTCCATACTGTGCTTCAATATCACGTACTTCACGCTCTGTTTCCGAAAGGTGAATATGAACCATCGTTTGATTTTCTACTGCAATACGTGCGCATTCTTCTAATAGTTCTGTGGAACATGTATATGGGCTATGCGGTGCAACCATCGTAGTTAACATACCACTTTCATTATAGTAACGCTTTACATATTTTTCAGCTTCTTCAATTGCTTTCTTTTCATCATCTTTCGTTCCGAAGCTAAATAAAGTTCTTGAAACAGCAGCTCGCATTCCACTCTTTGATACCGTTTCCATAATTGCATCTTGATCTACTCCAATTGGATTAAACATATCAGAGAATGATGTTGTACCACTTTTTACCATTTCAAGTAATCCTAATTCCGTACTAGCGACCGCAAGCTCTGGAGTAAATTGACTTTCAAGTGGCCAAATTCTTGTCTCAAGCCATGGCTGTAATAACATATCATCACCAATACCTCTTAAGAGACTCATTACAACGTGTGTATGTGTATTTACAAGCCCTGGTAAAACCCACTTTCCTTTCATGTCAATTACTTCATCTACTTCAAAATTATTAGCAAATTCTCCGCTTTTTACATCTATAATTTGATCATTTTCTACAATGATATATCCATTTTCTATCACTTCGTTTTGTTCATTCATCGTTACAATTGTAGCGTTTACATAAGTTGTTTTCAAAAGTATTTCCCCTTTCAACTCTATGAAGTTCCCTTTAATAAGTTACCACCATTATAGTAACTTATTAAAGATTAAGAGTCAAAAGATAATTTCAATTCTTTCATTTTTCAGCTTCTCCTACTATTAATTGTTTTACACATCATATTGCAAAAGAGGCAGTAAACGATCCTCAAAAACCGTTGATGGTGTCTCTCCTATTAACTTTGCTCCCATCTTCAAGTAAAACCCTTTTGCATTCGGATCACTATCGATTGTAAAACTTTTTATTCCTAGCTCATTTGCTTTTTCTAATACATACTCCCAAAGTATTTTCCCGTACCCTTTTCCTTTGTAACGAGGATGAATGTACAGGAAATCAAGAGCGTTATCATTACGTAAAAATGAGAAAAAACCAATCTTCGTATTATCGTTTTCTAAAACATATACATAATTATTTTTTATGTACTCATCAGTAATTGTTAAATCTTCCTTACAAGCAAGTATGAATGCTTCGCTATAGTTCCACGTTGCTTTTGAATGTAGTGCAAGTTCACTTAATTCATTTGCTTCACTTAATAACGCATTTCTTATCTTCATGATTCTTTCTCCTCACCTTTGATATATAAACTATTAAAATGATTCGAAAAGTAATTAAAAAAACCTCTTATTTCCGTAAATAAGAGATTACTTTTATAATTCCTCATAATAGGTAACAATTTTTTAAAAGAAAAAAACGCCATTCCTGAAAATTGGCGTTCTTTTTCTTTTAACCTTTATGGCATATTATATTAAGAATCATTTTTGCACTTCTAAACAGTTTCTACTACCGCTTCAAGCATTGTTCCATTTTTAGCATAGTTCGTATGCCAAGAAAAAGCTTTTTCTAAAATATGAGGAGTTTGTCCACCTCTTGTTTTTGCTTCCTCGTAATAAGCTCGTAGCTGGTCACGATACATTGGATGTGCGCAATTCTCAATAATAAGTTCCACTCTTTCTCTTGGCGCAAGCCCTCTTAAGTCAGCATACCCTTGTTCAGTGACGATAACATCTACATCATGTTCCGTATGGTCTATATGTGAGGCGAAAGGAACGATACTTGAAATATTACCACCTTTAGCAATCGATTTAGTAACAAAGATAGCCAAACGAGCATTTCTTGCAAAGTCACCAGAACCACCGATACCGTTCATCATTTTTGTACCTAAAACGTGAGTAGAGTTCACATTTCCGTATATATCTAATTCTAAAGCAGTATTAATCGAGATTAATCCGAGGCGGCGAATGATTTCAGGATGATTGGAAATCTCTTGCGGGCGCATCATTAATTTGTCACGATATTTTTCAAAGTTAGAAAATACTTGTTTCATTTTCTCTTCAGAAAGCGTGATGGAGCAGCAGGAAGCAAAATTGACTTTCCCAGCATCCATTAGATCAAAGACCGCATCTTGTAAAACTTCAGAATACACTTCTAAATCTTCAAACTCCGAATCTAGCATGCCGTGCAATACTGCATTAGCAACTGAACCAATTCCAGATTGTAACGGTGCTAAACGATTTGTTAATCGGCCTACTTTAACCTCTTCTCGAAGGAACTCTATTAAATGCTGTGCCATAATAACAGTTTCTTCATCTGGAGGAACAATAGTCGATGGTGAGTCTAGTTGGTTTGTAAACACAATCCCTTTCACCTTTTCAACATCGATTGGAATGCCAATCGTTCCAATTCGATCATCCGTTTTCACAATCGGAATAGGGAGTCTTTCCCCTTGTTTACCTGGTTCATATAAATCATGCAGCCCCTCTAATTGCGTAGATTGAGCCATATTCATTTCAATAATAATGGACTTAGCATTTAAGGAGAATGCTAAGGAATTTCCAATTGAAGTGGTTGGAATAATCATTCCATCTTCAGTAATCGCAACCGCTTCCAAGATAGCGAAATCTATACCCATAACGTCAGCACGAAGTAACTCTGCTGTATGAGATAAGTGCTGATCCACAAATAAAAAGTCTCCGTTATTAATTCCTTTTCGCATAGTTGCATCTGCTTGGAAAGGCAATCTTTTCCCTAAAATTCCTGCCTCAGCAAATAATTTATCTACATCCGAACCTAAGGAAGCCCCTGTATAAACATTTACTTTAAAAGATTTATCATTCTTAACTCGGTTTACAAGTGCAAATGGGACTGCTTTTACATCACCAGCACGTGTAAATCCACTTAATCCTAAAGTCATTCCACTTTCAATCCATGAAGCTGCTTCTTCAGGTGTAACTACGCGATCTTTTAATCGTTGATCCCTAATTCTATCTAAACTATTCTCCATATGTAATCCCTCTCCCAATGAATATTCATAATTATTTTACACATTAACACCATCAAAATAGGGATTTTCTTACACAATGCCGAAAATTCAGATAAAACAGCGAATCTAGGTTCTAAAGCAGAATTTTTTAGAATCCTAGAAGCTTACGAAAATAACTGGCGTATGATTGACTTACTGGTACCCTCTCTCCGTTATCCATAGAAAGTAAAAAGGTAGAATGCGTATCAGGATAAATCGCTTTAATATGATTAACATTTACAATAAAGGAACGGTGGCATCTAATAAACGAATCTTTCGGAAGCAAGTATTCGAATTCTTGTAGAGAGTATTTATGTGTTCCTGTTAACTCTTCTGAATTCACATACGTCTTTTTATCTTTAGCCTCTAAATACATGACCTTTGCAAAAGGAACCGGAACCCATCCGTCTATTGTTTTTAAAGTAACGACTGACTTTCCATCCGTTAAAGCGGGATAAATTGCCGTCACACACCCTTCAATCTTGCCATTATTTGAAAATGGTACGGCCATTCCATGATAAGGAATACCGAAAACATCTCGGTTAATAAACTCAGAGGCTTTTTGCTTCGTTACCATTGCTTTATGAGCAATCGTTCCTTCCTTAATAGGATCCCCGGCGCTAATCTTTAAATCAATTCGTTTACTTGGCCGATAGTAAATATATTCTTTCGTATTCGAAACGGCGATTGATATTTCATCTGAAAATAATTCCCCAACAACATCTAGTAGTATACCTAATGTTTTATCTTCCATATTATTAACACCTCATTCACTATTATACTACTATTATGATTTGTAAAACCGCTCAACAATTTGAACGGTTTTACAAACAATTTAGTTCACCTTAGCCCCATAACATCTTGCTACTGCAACTGCCTGCGCTATATCTAATTTCACATTTTTCAAATCAAAACTTGTAAAATCAATTCTATCAACTATCGCCCCTTTTAAATTTGCACCGCTAAGTTTCGCCTTACCTAGTTGTACACCTGTTAAATCAGCTTCACGTAAATCTGCTTTTTCTAAATTACATTCATATAGGTCAGCTTCAATTAAACGTATACCCTTTAACATTTGTTTACTTAAGTTCGCGAACCTTAAATTCGTATATGACCAATCGCCCGATATTATAGTTATTCCGTCTAAATTCGCTTCTTCAAAATCAGAGCCAGTCATTTTACATTCTTCAAACTTCGATACGAATAAATTCACACCAATAAACTTACAATTTGCAAATGTAGTTCCTTGATGGATAGAAGCATTAAATAGAGCACCGGTAAAATCACATTCTATGAAATTACAATTTTCAGTAGAAACTTCCGTTGCATCTACCCCTCTAAAAGAGCATTTTATGAAAGTACAATTTTTCAATTCCTCTTCTTTAATCAAAACATCTTGAAAATCTATTTCTATATACTCTTTATTTACAAATTCACTCATAACTATTCCTCCATTTCCTCAAAGAAACCTCACTTGAAAAAAGTGAGGTTTCTTCTCATACAATATGCCCATCTAACCAAGAAATCAAATCTTGAAATACTTCATCTCTATTTACTTCGTGGAACATTTCATGTCTTCCATTTTCATATAAACGAAGTGTTACATCTTTCACGCCGCATTTTTTATAATTTTCATATACTTCTTTTACACCTTTCCCCATATCCCCAACAGGATCACGATCTCCTGAAAAAATATGTATTGGAAGATTTTTCGGTGTTTTCTTAAACTCTTCTAGTTTATTTACTTCTAATACACCGGAAAACAATTCGCGATAAAAGCTTGTTGTACAAATAAATCCACATAACGGATCCGCAATATATTTATCAACTTGATTATTATCTGAAGATAACCAATCAAATTTCGTACGATTTGGCTTAAAGTGTGAGTTGAAATTTCCGAAAGATAAAAAGTTTAGCATCGGACTTTTCGTTTTTGCCCCGCGTAGTTTCATCTCGATTGTCGCTACTTTATGACCAATGACTCCTAAGAATCCCGGGTTCCCACCAGTTCCTGAAATAAGGAATCCATCATATAATCCACCTTTAAGTTGTACAGCACGTCTTGATAAAAAAGAACCCATACTATGTCCAAGTAAAAACAACGGGCATGTCTGCTCTTTTCTTATCGTTTCTGATACAAAAATAACATCAGACACAGCCTCATTCCAACCTACATTTGGTTCAAAATGACCATAATCTTCTTCTCTTTTCACTGTTTTCCCATGACCTTTATGATCATGCGCATAAACACCATACCCTGCTTCTAATAAAGCAGCAATAAAGTCTGTATAAACACCTGCATGTTCTGTCATACCATGTGCAATTTGAATAATCCCTCGCGGATCTCCTTCTGGTAACCACTTACGCAAATAAATTTCCGATCCATCCAATGCCGTAACGAAACTTTCCTGTACGTTCATTTCGTCAGCCCCCAACTCTATTATGTATATCAAAAAATGAATATCCATTCATTATACTTATTATGTATTATATGCAATTGCCTTCATTATGACAAATGCCCCACTTTTCCAATTAGCTCTTAAACTAATATATTGACGAATAGAAAATAAAAATATATAGTTACTTACATAAAGTAATTATTATATTTTTGGGAGGTTTCTATTATGATGCCATCATTATTTTTAGCACACGGATCACCGATGCTTGCTATTCAAGATACAGACTATACAAGGTTTTTAAAAAAACTTGGCGAAACATACAAACCGAAAGCAATTGTTATTTTCACCGCTCACTGGGAAAGCGAAGTATTAACGATTTCTTCATCAGATAACGAATATGAAACAATTTATGATTTTGGAGGTTTTCCTCCTGAGTTATACGAAATCAAATATCGTGCGAAAGGCTCTTCTAACATTGCATCTATGTTAGAAACAAAATTTAAAAACAAAGGTATTCCAGTCCATCATAATATGACGAGAGGTTTAGATCATGGCTCATGGACACTTCTGCACCGCATGTATCCAGAAGCAAATATTCCTGTCGTCCAAATATCAGTCAATCCATTCCTTGCTGCAAAAGAGCAATTTAAGATTGGCGAAGCACTAAAAGGACTTGGACAAGAAGATATTTTAGTAATCGGGAGCGGTGTTACCGTTCATAACTTACGAGCTTTAAAATGGAATCAAACTACACCCGAACAATGGGCAATTGAATTTGATGATTGGATTATTAAACATATGCAGACTACTGATAAAGATGTATTATTTAATTGGGAGAACAATGCCCCTCATGCACAATTAGCAGTACCAAGAGCAGAGCATTTTGTTCCTTTATTTATCGCTATGGGAAGCGGTGAAAATAACGGTGAAGTCATTCACCGCAGTTACGAGCTTGGTACATTAAGCTATCTTTGTCTCCAATTTTAAAGAAAAGGATGAAGCAATCATTGCTTCATCCTTTTCTTTTTCATTCACTTAGTTAACTAACTTCCAAATGTCGTTTCTCTGATACCTCTTCGTTCTTATTGTGAAAATAAACCCAAATGCACGCAATAAATAATAGTGATGAAGTAGAGAAGAAAACATATTGGAAGCCTGCATGAGCTGCAATTTGTCCACCAAGTACTGGTCCAATCATATTTCCTAAAAACTGAAACGATTGATTATACCCAAATATTCTTCCCGTTACATGGGTTGGTGTATGTTGTTTTAGTAGAGTTTGTACGGAAGGTAATAGCCCTGCTTGTGCGATACCTAATAAAAAGCGAAGAATTAATAGTTGCCAAGCTGAGGTTACAAATGCTTGCGGAATAAAAATAATTCCTGCCGCAAATAATGCCACAACTAACGTTTTTTGAGGTCCAATACGATCTGATAATCTCCCTAACTTAGGAGCTGCCATAATAATAGCTAAACCTGTCGCAGACATGACTGCGCCTGCAATCATTTCAATATGAGCCGTTCCTGGGCCTTCTAAATTCTTTACATA
This sequence comes from Bacillus sp. BB081, assembly GCF_008368895.1. Taxonomy (NCBI): domain Bacteria; kingdom Bacillati; phylum Bacillota; class Bacilli; order Caryophanales; family Bacillaceae; genus Bacillus; species Bacillus sp. BB081. The sequence goes on along the minus strand of NZ_QOZX01000001.1, from coordinate 11,456 downwards.
CAATGTAATAATAGGTTGAATTGACATGTTCGCAAGTTGAATAATAAATGTTGTTACAAATAAACTAATAATTAAATGCTTTGCTGGAACCATCGTCCATACTTTTTTCGGTTGTGCTTTTTTTGCTTGAGCGGAGTGATTCTCTTCATGTAGGAAGAAAAAAACGATGAGAAAAGAAAGGAATAAAAAAGCTCCTGTAACAAGAAAAACATGGCGCATTCCAATTAACTCAGACAAGTATCCTCCAAGTAACGGGCCAAGTAAAGAACCGCTCACGCCCCCAGTTGAAATTGTGGAAATTGCCCAACCTGAATGCTCTTTCGGAGTTTCTGCTGCAATAAATGTCATCGCCGTTGAAAGGAAACCAGATACTGCTCCCATCAAAAACCTTAGTGCGACTAGTTGATACACATCCGTTACAAACCCCATAAGCGTCATAATAATCGCCATACCAAGGCTCGCACGAATCAGCATCAATTTCCGTCCATTTATATCACCAAGCTTTCCCCATATTGGTGATACGATCGCACCCATTAAAAATGTTATACCAAATGCAAGTCCTGACCACTGTGCAATGCTAGAAGTGCCAGTCACCCCTAATTCCTCAATATAAAAAGATAAAAAAGGAATTACTAAACTCATACCGGCTGCAGTGGTAAAACAACCTAGCCAACAAATCATTAAATTTCGTTTCCAGTTGGCCATTTTCACACCTTCTTTCTTTAGATACCCATTCTACACCCTTTCTTGTAAAAAGTTTAGTAATTTGCTTTATTTGTAAAATTTACCACAAAACCCGCTATTTTCTAGTGAAAATCACTACATCTTTTTCATAAAAAAACCAACTCCCCTATTTGGAGTTGGTTACTTATTCTCTATCGGTATTAAACGAGCATTACAATTTCTTTCATAAAACTCAATCGGACCTGCTTGTCCAATAATTGCGTATTCATATCCTTCTTGCTTCATACTATGTAAACAACGATGTAACAATTGCCTCCCTACACCTTTCACACGATTTTGTTTCGCTGTGCCCATTGGACCAAACAATCCTTTCTTTCCTCTCACTACATCATAACAAGCGAAACCTACTATCACTTCTTCTTGTTCTGCTATATAAATAGGGACATTTTCTTTATATGTACGAAATCCATACTCTATTGAATGTAACCAACGTTCACCAAATTCCTCATTAACAAAACTTGCTAATTTTTCAAAATCAGAAGGGATAGCCTTTCTAACAGTACAAATTAAATGATTATAAGTAGGAACAAAATATTTTAGATCGACCGCTAAATCTCTTGGCTCAGCTATAATACGTAATATATCTTTTTGTATTTGTGCATTTCCAATAAACGTATCCGTGCGGAATAGCGCATATATAACATGCCCTTCATTTATTATTACTTGCTGGAAACGTTCCATACGTTTCTTCGCTATTTGTAAAATTTCTAGCACCTTATATGATACCTTATATTGTCCTATTTTTTTATACTCTTGATACGGTGAATCGTATTGTTTTCGTATTGAAAATTTTTCTAAAAAATCCGTACCCACGTTACGAAACAAATACATATACAACTCGCTACAAACTCCAGTGCCTTCTTTACTCATTCCGATAAACAGATGAGTTGGTTGAATAATATTATTTTCCGCCTCTTCTGCTGCAATCTTCAATATGTTATGAACACGTTTTGTAAATTGAAATTCCTCCATATGTATCTCCCCCCTATTACTTTACTATTAAACCGTAACCATAAATAAGTGAAACGATTATTCCAACTACCAATATACCTGGCAGTAAATTTGCTACCTTAATTTTAATAACACCAAGTAAGTTCAATCCAATAGCGGCTATCATAATACCACCTGTAGCTGTCATTTCCACTATAAATTGATTCATTAATTCTTTCGGAACCAAACTATTAATTTGTGTTGCAAAAACCGCAATCCCTCCTTCATATAAAATAACTGGAATTGCCGAAAATACTACGCCAATTCCTAAAGTTGTCGTTAATATAATAGAGATAAACCCATCGATAATCGCCTTTGTAAATAAAATATCATGATTTCCGCGAATCCCACTGTCGAGTGCACCAAGTATGCCCATCGCACCAATTGCAAAAATTAAAGTAGCTGTTACAAACCCTTCTGATATGCTCCCTTTTCCTTTCGATCCAACTTTATTTTCTAGCCAATCTCCTAACAGCTTTAACTTTTCCTCTAGTTGTAGCCATTCCCCGATGACAGTACCAATAACTAAACTTAAAATGACAACAAGAAAATTTTCACTTTTCAATGCCATTTGAAGTCCAAGCACAGTAACTGCTAAACCGATTGCATGCATAATTGTTCCCTTCATACTTTCTGGAATTCTACTAAATAATTTTCCTAGTAAAGTACCAAATATAATACAAATCCCATTTACAACTGCTCCTAATATAACCATCTCTCGTTCTTCACCCTTCGAATTCTTTATTTCTATATTTTGGTTTATACATTGATTTACAGGTTATCTATATGTTAACTTAATATTGAGAATATTAACAAATGTTTTCACTACATAAACTGCATTTGTAGTTATACTTAAAGTGAAACTTTAACTAGCGCGAGTTTTATTGCCCACAAATTGCGGTATAAACTCAAAAGGGAAGGTATTTATGAAAACTTTACTAAAACGATTTCTGTTAATAGCCTTTTGCATTACACCAATTGTTTTATTAGTTAACTACTCTTTTATTTCAAAAGCGAAAGACAAACCCGATTTGCAAAACAAATCTAGTAAAACAGCTTCAACAAGTGAAAAGAAAATAGAAGACAAGGAAATCACACTCACCTTCTCTGGTGATACAATGTTCGATTGGCAATTACGTCCTGTAATCGAAAAAAATGGGGCTGATTATCCATTCCAACATGTAAAAGAAGAAATAACAAAAGCTGATATTTCTTTCGTTAATTTAGAGTCAGCATTTACAACGAGAGAAAAGAAAGCTCCTGGACAACTGTTTTGGATTAAAAGTGATCCATCCACGCTTCAAGCGATAAAAAACACTGGATATGACATCGTAAATATCGGAAATAATCATACACTTGATTACGGGCAAGAGGGATTATTAGATACGATCTCTCACGTAGAAAAATTAAAGTTACCTTACATTGGAGCCGGAAAGAATGCAAAGGATGCATATACTGCACGAGAAATGACTGTAAAAGGGAAAAAGTTCAAATTTCTTTCCTTCGTTCGATTTATGCCTGATACGAATTGGGTAGCTGGTGACAATAAACCTGGCGTTGCGAACGGATATGATTTAAATCTTGTAACAAAAACAATTAAAGAGCAAAAGAAAGATGCAGACTATTTAATCGTCTATATGCATTGGGGCGTTGAAAAATCAAATCGTCCGGTAGAATACCAAAAACAATATGTACCTAAAATGGTTGAAGCAGGAGCTGACGCGATTGTCGGGAGTCACCCGCATTGGTTACAAGGATTTGAGTATTATAATAACGTTCCTATCGCTTATTCATTAGGTAACTTTTTATTCCCAAGTTATGTAAGTGGGAAAAGCGCCGAAACTGGCGTACTAACTTTAACTTTTAAAGGAAAGGATGTCCAAATGTCATTCAATCCTTACATCATTCGCAACAACCAAATTTCACCTGTAAATGAGGAAGAAAAGAAAAAAGCTCTACAGTATTTACAAATGATTTCAACTGATGTAGATATTGATGATACAGGGAACATAAAAAACAAACGAAACTAGACAGCGCAAAATCTATTTCTCTGTAACATACTTTACAGAATAGGTGATAAACATGCTGAAAGACTTATTAGAAAATGTAAGTTTGTTAGAGAATATTTATAAAATATCTATAGCCGTTCTACTTTTATGTTCATTTTTTTCTGTTAAACTTCTAAAAAAAAATAAAACGTGAACGAAAACTTACTACCTTTGAATTTACTATGTATGTAATCATTCGCATTGCGATACTCTTTTGGTTAACTAGCTTTATCCTACTTGAATATGGAAAGTATAATAGTGTAATTATAAAAAGATAGATACAAGCAGCATTTCCGCTGTTTGCATCTATCTTTTTTATTTGGATGCTAACTCTTTCCTTCTATTAAATAAGCAAATCAAACAAAATAGGATTTTTATTAAGCTCCATAAATTGAATATTATTTTCTTTAAAACGAGTAATTAATTGCTCATAATCTTCTTTATGTTTCAACTCTACTCCGACTAGTGCTGGGCCATTTTCTTTATTATGTTTCTTAATGTATTCAAAACGAGTAATATCATCTTCTGGCCCTAATCCCTTATCAAGAAACTCTCTTAGCGCACCTGAACGCTGCGGGAATTCAATGATAAAATAATGCTTTAACCCTTCGTAAATGAGCGAACGTTCTTTCATTTCTTGCATTCTATCAATATCATTATTTCCACCACTTAGCGTACATACAACTGTTTTACCTTTTATTTCATCTCTATATAAATCAAGCGCTGCAATAGATAGTGCACCAGCCGGTTCAGCTACAATTGCATTTTTCTTATACAGTTCTAAAATCGTCGTACAAACTTTTCCTTCTGGTACTAAAACAATATCATCAATTACATCTTTACAAGTTTCAAATGTTAACTTTCCTACCTTTTTGACAGCTGCCCCATCAACAAAACTATCTATTTTCTCTAACGCGACATTTTCGTTTTGAAGAAAAGCCTCTTTCATAGATGCAGCTCCCATTGGCTCTACGCCAATGACCTTTGTAGCAGGACTAACACCTTTTACATATGTACCAACACCTGATGCTAACCCACCGCCTCCAATTGCTGTAAAGATATAATCCACTGGTTTCTCCATATCATGCATAATTTCAACTGCCACTGTTCCTTGACCAGCAACTACATGCGGATCATCAAACGGATGAACAAACGTCATTCTATTTTCTTCACAATAGCGCTGTGCTTCTTGGAAAGAGCTATCAAATGTATCACCAACTAATACAATTTCTGCAAAATCACTACCGAAAAATTGTACTTGCGATACTTTTTGTTTAGGTGTCGTTGTTGGCATGAAGATTTTCGACGGAATCTTCAATAAATTACACGTATAAGCAACTCCTTGCGCATGATTACCAGCACTTGCACAAACAACACCGTTTTGTAATTGTTCTTTTGATAAACTTTGAATTAAATTGTACGCACCACGAATTTTGAAAGAGCGAATCAATTGTAAGTCTTCTCGTTTTACATAAACGTCACAATCATATTTCTCAGATAGAACTGTATCACGTTGTAACGGTGTTTTAATAACGATATCTTTCATGCAATTATGTGCCATTAAGATATCTTCAATTTTCACTCTCTCCTTTACCTTTTGCACCATTTCATATCATCCTTATCTCTTTTAAATTGGCTCAATCAAAATCTGGGATTTTTAGAACTGCACCTGTATTCGCCGATGTTACCATCTGCGCATAACGTCCAAGCCAACCAGTTTTCACTTTCGGTTCTGGTCGTTTCCATTCTTTTTTACGCTTATCTAATTCTTCATCACTAACTCTTACTTCTAACAATCTTTCCTCAACATCGATACAAACGATATCCCCTTGCTTGAGAAGTGCAATCGTTCCCCCCGCAGCTGCTTCTGGCGAAATATGCCCTACCGAAATACCACGTGAAGCTCCAGAAAAACGTCCATCCGTTAATAGCGCAACATCTGCACCTAATCCCATACCAGCAATCGCTGACGTTGGTGCTAACATTTCCGGCATACCAGGACCGCCTCTTGGTCCTTCATAGCGAATAACAACTACATCGCCTTTCTTAACCTTTCCAAGCATAATGCCCGCAAGTGCCTCATCTTGTGAATTAAAAATAACGCAAGGTCCTTCAAATCGTTTTACTTCTGTTGCCCCACTTTTAATAACTGCCCCATCTTTCGCAAGGTTTCCTTTTAATATACGTAATCCCCCTTCTTCACTATGAGGGTTTTCGAGAGAATGAATAACTTCCCTATCTTTAATCTCTGCATGAGCAATGTTTTCTCTTAATGTTTGCCCAGTAGCAGTAATACGGTCTAAATGAAGCACCCCTTCTTTTCGGCTCATCTCTTTCAAAATTGCACTAATTCCGCCTGCTCGATCAATATCCTCCATATGCCAATTGGATGCAGGACTTACTTTACATAAATGTGGTACACGCCTTGAAACGGCATCAATGCGGTTCATATCGTAATTTAAACCCGCTTCTTGTGCGAGCGCTAACGTGTGCAATACTGTATTCGTTGATCCACCCATTGCCATATCAAGCGCGAACGCATCATCAATTGCTTCTTCCGTTACAATGTCTCTTGGTTTAATATCTCTTTCAATTAAAATCTTTAATTTCTCTGCTGCTTGTTTAATTAATTCTTCACGTCTTGGATCAATAGCTAAAATACTTCCGTTACCAGGAAGAGCTAAACCTAACACTTCACATAAACAGTTCATAGAGTTTGCTGTAAACATACCGGAACAAGAACCACAAGATGGACAGCCATGATCTTCAATATCCTTTAATTCTTCTTCTGAAATTTTACCAGATTGATAAGCTCCTACACCTTCGAAAACAGAACTTAAATCGACAACTTCCCCTTTAGAAGTCTTCCCTGCTGCCATCGGTCCACCTGAAACAAAAACAGTTGGAATGTTAATACGAAGTGCAGCCATCATCATACCGGGTGTGATTTTGTCACAGTTTGGAATACAAATCATGCCATCAAACCAATGTGCATTTACAACCGTTTCTACTGAATCTGCAATGATTTCACGACTCGGAAGCGAATAACGCATACCGATATGCCCCATCGCAATACCGTCATCTACTCCAATTGTATTAAATTCAAATGGAACCATACCTGCTGCACGCACTGCTTCTTTAACAAGTTTTCCAAACTCATTTAAGTGCTTATGACCTGGAATAATTTCAATAAAAGAATTACAGATAGCTATAAACGGTTTATCAAAATCTTCATCTTTCAAACCAGTTGCTTTTAATAAACTACGGTGTGGCGCTTTATCAAAACCTTTTTTAATCATGTCACTTCTCATCTTGTCAAATCCCCTCTTACGTATTTTTCACATACAATCGCTTACAACTATTTCTTTACTAATCCTTTCGGTGCATGAATCCAGCTCATCATTTCACGAAGTTCTACCCCTACTTTTTCTAACTGATGATTTTGCTCTGCTTTTTTCATCGCATTATATGTTGGACGCCCAGCTTGGTTTTCTAAAATCCATTTCTTCGCGAATTCACCTTGCTGAATTTCTGTAAGTACTCGTTTCATCTCTTTCTTCGTTTCATCTGTAACGATTCTCGATCCTGTTACATAATCTCCGAACTCAGCCGTATCTGAAATAGAATGGCGCATGTTCGTTAAACCACCTTCGTACATTAAATCAACAATTAATTTTAATTCATGTAAACATTCGAAGTATGCAATTTCAGGACGATATCCGCCTTCTGTCAATGTTTCAAAACCAGCTTTCACAAGTGCAGTTACCCCGCCGCAAAGTACCGCTTGCTCTCCGAATAAATCCGTCTCTGTTTCTTCTTGGAATGTCGTTTCAATTACACCTGCACGTGTACAACCTACACCTTTTGCATACGCAAGTGCTACATGTAATGCGGTGCCTGTTGCATCTTGATGTACTGCGACTAACGCCGGAACACCATTCCCTTCTTGGAATACACGGCGAACGAGATGACCTGGACTTTTTGGTGCGACCATTGCTACATCTACGTAACTTGGCGGGTTAATTTGTCCGAAGTGAATATTAAACCCATGTGAGAAAAGTAACATTTGCCCTTCACGGAGATTCTCTTCTACTTCTGTTTTATACACATGTGCTTGCTGTTCATCTGGCAATAACATTTGTACGACTTGCGCGGTTCGAACCGCTTCTGAAACAGACATTACTTCAAATCCATCTGCTTTTGCTACTTCAAAAGACTTACCATGTCGAACACCAACTACAACTTCTACACCAGAATCACGTAAATTTTGTGCTTGCGCATGACCTTGAGATCCATAACCAATTACCGCAACTGTTTTCCCTTGTAATAACTCTACATTTGCATCTTTTTCATAATACGTTTTCATATTCGATACACTCCTTATAATTTATTTACTTGCAGTACATCAATTAATTTTTTCAACTGACCAACAAGTAATGTCGCTTCACTTTCAGTACAAACTGCTGTGAGTTTCATTTCAGAAACGCCACTAGTATCTCTTTCGTTTAAATATAAAGAAGAAATATAATAGCCACGCCGAGCAAAAATTCCACTTATACGTAATAAGACGCTTGGCTCGTTATGAATAACGAGTGAAAAAGTATGACTCATTATTCCCACCTCTTCATAATCATTTCGTTATTCCCTTTGTTTGGCGGAACCATCGGAAATACGTTTTCACCTTCTTCTACACAAAAATCAACTACGACAGGACCTTCGTGAGCAAATGCTTCTAACATGACTTGTTTCGCCTCTGTTGAATTTGTCGCCCTTAATCCCTTCACTCCATAAGCTTCTGCCACTTTCACAAAATCTGGCGATCCAATTTTCGACTCTGATAAACGATTTTCATAAAACATCTCTTGCCATTGCCTTACCATCCCTAAAAATTTGTTATTTATAATAAATACTTTTACAGGAATATTATTTTCAGCAATTGTTTGCAGTTCTTGAATGTTCATTTGAAAAGAAGCATCGCCTGCAATACAAATGACGAGTTCTTCCTCTTTTGCAAGCTGAGCACCAACTGCTGCTGGGAAACCAAACCCCATCGTTCCTAGTCCACCAGATGTTAGAAAAGTCCGTGGATTTTTCGCTTTATAAAAATGAGCAGCCCACATTTGATGCTGTCCTACTTCTGTCGTAACAATCGCTTCACCGTTCGTTAATTCACTTACTAGACTAATAACATGCTGTGGTTTTAACTCACATTCTTTTTGATTGTAGGAAAGAGGATATTCCGCTTTCCATTCCTCTATTTTCGTAAGCCATTCATTTGTTTGTGTACGAATTGGCATATGTAACAACATATGTAACGCTTTTTTCACATCTCCAACAATCGGATATTCCACAGTTACATTTTTATGGAACTCCGAAGGATCTATATCAATATGTACCTTTTTTGAATGCGGAGAAAAGAGTTCTAATTTTCCTGTTACACGATCATCGAAGCGAACACCTAAAGCAAGTAGTAAATCACATTCTGTTACTGCCATATTTGCAGCGTACGTTCCATGCATGCCGAGCATTCCTAAAAAGAACGAATCTCCTGGCGGATACGCACCCAGTCCCATTAAAGTGGAAACGACAGGAATACGATTCTCCCTCGCAAATTTGATGAGTTCATCAGAACCACCTGAATGAATGACCCCTCCTCCAATATAAAGAAGTGGACGTTTTGCTTCGGAAATTGCTTTAGCTACCTCTCTAAGCTTCCTACCGTCTGGCATAGGCTCTAATTTGTACCCTGGAATCTCAATTACTTCATTATAAAAACTTGTTACATTTTCATTTTGAACATCTTTTGGAATATCAATTAATACTGGTCCTGGTCGCCCGCTTTCGGCGATGTAAAAAGCTTCTTGTACAATACGTGATAAATGATTCACATCACGAACTTGGTAATTATGCTTCGTAACAGGTACTGTAATCCCGACAACATCTGCTTCTTGAAATCCGTCTTTTCCGATGAGAGGTTTTGCAACTTGCCCTGTAATGACAACTAAAGGAATCGAATCCATATAAGCATCTGCTAAACCCGTAACTAAATTTGTCGCCCCTGGGCCAGAGGTAGCAAAGACTACCCCGACCTTTCCAGAAGCTCTCGCATATCCTTCTGCCGCATGAATGGCAGCTTGTTCATGACGAGTTAAAACGTGCTTCAAACCACTTCCATATAACGCATCGTACACTGGCAAAATCGCTCCGCCTGGATAACCGAAAACAGTCGTTACACCTAATTTTTTCAAGCATTGAATAACATGTCCGGCACCTGTCACATCTTCACACTGTAATTTCTCACGTGTTGTATGCTGCTCCATTTTAATTAACTCCTCTCCCTATCTACAGTAAGCTCTCCGCCAGTCCTGGAACACATACTCCTCTTTCTCTCGTTAACTTTTTAAATTCCTCTGTCAATTGTTTCGTTACACTTCCTGGTTTTCCATCTCCAATCTCTCTTGAATCAACTTTTACAACTGGAATTAATTCTGCTGCCGTTCCTGTTAAAAACACTTCATCTGCTACATATACGTCATGGCGAGTAAATGGCCTTTCCTCACATGGAATATTAAGTCGTTCACATAGCTCGATAACACTATTTCTCGTAATACCTTCTAGCGCCCCTAAATAAGAAGGAGGTGTTAACACTTTTCCATCTTTCACAACGAAAACATTGTCTCCAGATCCTTCACAAACATATCCTTGTTGATTTAACATAAGGGCCTCTAACACTCCTGCTTGTGCCGCTTCAATTTTCACAAGTACGTTATTTAAATAGTTCATTGACTTAATACGTGGATCTAATGCATCTGGCGTATTACGTCTCGATGCAACAGATACAACGCTTAGTCCATTATCGTAAAATTCCTGTGGGAATAACTTTAATTGTTCTGCAATGATAATAACGCTCGGTTTCACGCAACTTCTAGGATCGAGCCCTAAGTCACCTTTTCCTCTTGAAACAATTAATCGAATGTAGGCATCAGCATATTCATTTTTTTGCAGTGTTTGTAAAACTGCTTCTTCCATTTCGTCAACTGTCAGTGGGATTGTAAGTAAAATAGATTTTGCTGATTCGTATAATCGTTTTACATGTTCTTTTAAACAAAATACATTTCCACCGTAACTACGAATTCCTTCAAATACACCATCTCCGTATAAAAAACCGTGATCATATACTGAAACAACTGCCTTTTCTTTTTCTACAAATTCCCCATTCATATAAATATACTGGTTTCCCATCTCACATCGCTCCTCTTTTTTCTCTCTATTTTTGCAATCTATTTCTATATCGATTGCTGAGATGAGTATTTTTAACAGAATATTCAGTATATATTTTTTAAAAATATACTCGTCTCAACAATCGATTACATACATACTTGTAGCAATCCATTGCTGAGACGAGGGAATCGTGGTACCACTCAGCTTCCTTACACTTCTCACGAAATATAAGCTCTGCAAGTCCAATTAGACTTTTGTTTTTCTATCGGAAACAACTCCGCTACTTTTTACTAGTTTTCAAAAGTAGTACTCCGAGGTGATTTTCAATGATGAAATTGTTACCACCCTCACAGCTTCTGGGCAGCTCTCTGAAACAATTTTCTTCATTTACTCTCCTCTTCTACGCATTATCGTATTCTATTTTTTAAAATAAAAACTCTCGCCTCAGCAATC